>CARFEX010000020.1 GCA_948971535.1 uncultured Eubacteriales bacterium
TGAGCCAGAAAAGATATTTCCGTCCGATTGGTACAAATGGCTTATACTAAAATCTCCTTCACTACTATATGAAGAAATTTTGGTAATTCCAAAATCTCTAAAAATATATAGGTAATCATTGAAAGAAATAATTTTATTGAGATTTCCACGTTCATCAAAAAACTCTAAATGTTTGGTATTTGTATCATCCCAGCTTAATATATCTTTGTTCTCGGTATATACAATAGAACGTCTTGCTCCCGCGGTTATAGCAAAAAGTTTATCGTAATGAGTACAAATAGATAATAAAACTGGTGCATTGTCTACATACTTATGATAGGTATCTGTCACAACAAATAGTCCTCTCTCTTCTTCTGAGAACACCATAGCATCTTTACCATTGATGGAATATCTGTTTCCTATAGGCACTTTTGTATACTCAGAATTGAGTATAAAAGTTGTTGGTCTTTCTTCAAATAAACTTGTATAACAAAATTTAAATTCATCATTGAAATAAAATAATAGATAGGTATTTTTCTTATTGATGAAATCGTACCACTTGAAATCCCAAATAGCAGACACTTCATTGCCACGAATAGAAACTTGACTTTCATTTTCTAGGTCGGTTTCTGAGGTTGGGGATTGAAGGTCTTTAAATCCATAACCATTTTCTAGTTTATTGTTACCAGTTATAATATTATAACAAATTTTGCTACGTGCTGGCTTTAATGTAAAATCATTTGCTTCAGTTGAAAAGTTGTCATTAAATAGGTCATATTTTAACGACTGAGTTTTGGACCTTAAAGTGGATATTCTGTTTTCATAAAACATCAAATCCACCTCCTACTTGGCATAAATGTATTTGATTTTCTTCTATATAAACTTTTTAGACTTGCCTTAAATCGTTCTTCCCAAATTTCAGCCTCATCGGTAAGAGATTGCATAATATAATATTCTCTAGCAACACCATACGCATAAACTCTTTCTGAAAACACTGAGCTAACCTCTTCACTATTGAGTTCAAGGTCAACTGGCAAAACACTATATGTGATAAAAACTTTTCTTGCAAATATCATCATATGTTCAGGAAATCTTTTGTACCTTACAGATTTTCCAAATTCATCTTTAATAGAAAAAATATTTATTGGCATATTCTGCAAATCTTTGTATAAGACTTTGAAATTATTAACTTCAACGCCTTCTCTAACAAGAATAGGAAAATAGTCAGATGCAACCTCACTTCTCACAAGATTAAAACATTTTAGAAGAAGGTTTATTTTTTTTACTTGTTCTTCGCTCTTTTCTTCACTTTCAATGAAGTCTATCAAATCCTCATTTTCTGTAAATTGACAGGCAAGAGCTATAACATTTGAAACTTTCATAGTAACACCTCCTTTAAAGTATCAATTTCATTTTTAACAATTTCTTTTTCAAGGAGCATATTTTGTCTATCAATTTCTGCGATAAGTTTATCCTTATTTTCAATCCTAGTTTTAAGTGCATAATCTATCGTTCTTGCATCCAAGACTTTATAAGGAACAGTAAAACAATAACTATTATCTATTTGCTGACTGCTATGCACCTCATACTTTTTTGTAATTAAGTTGTATAGCACAAAATAGCTAATATCTATTTCTCTAAGCCGTTCGCTAATAAAATAATTATCTGTATTTAATTTCACTTTATTTTTCATAATTTACCTCAAAAATTGATAAAAGAGGTAAAAAACGTTATTTTTTACCTCTTTTTTCTCAAAATATATTTCTTTTATATAAATGACACTTAAATTGAAGTTGGCTTAAATGGGTTAGTTACTGTTGACTTTATGCCTTTTATCATAGCTTGTCCACATGGTTTATCGCAGATAAGTTCTGCGTATTTTACAAGTGTTGCACTGTAAGTTGGATAGCCTGGATTTTGTTGTAATATTCTACCATTTTCTCCTTCAAGCCATTTCCAATCACAAAGTTCATGAAGTGTGAAGTCATTTGTATTCAATAAATACATAGCGTCATCATCTACAAATCTATCTGCTACTACTGGGATACCATTGTGAGTGATTGTTTTGTATCCGCCTTCAAGTTCCATAATATCAACATTGCGTCTGAATGCACCAAGATATTCTTGATAAGCTCTTCTAACAGCGCTAGAACATGCGATGAAATTGATTTGAGAATCATTGTTCATATCAAGGAAGTCTACTGCTTGTTGAATAAGTATATCAGATATTTCTTTTTCACCTGTGCTAACATAAGGTTTAAGCCACTTGAATTGAGTTTTTGAAACACCATAAATGGTATCTTGGGTTTCGTCAAAGATTTTGCCAAGACCAGAAATTTCAAAATCCTTTGAACCTTGAACATAGAACTTATCATCTTTTGCGATAGAACCTGTAAACATATTTGTATCATAAGTGAAAGTTTTATTTACTCTATCTACATAAGTGATTTTTAATGTTTGAGTTGCTTTATTTGAACCTGTATAAACATCGATAAGCATACCTTCGATAAGATTGTTTACTTTATCACATTTAACTACTCCTGCTACTCCTGCCTCTGTTGCTGTTGCAAGAAGGCCTGTACCATCTCCATAGAGCATTCTGCCAAGGTTAAAAGCACTAGCTTTTACAAGACCTTCCATTTCATCAGAAAGAAGGTTCACAAATGCACCGATATTGCTTTGTGATGCGCGAACTGATTTGTCTGAAAGTTCAATTTTTCCGTATAGGTTTTTAAGCTCTGCTACAAATTGTACATATCCATTTGCTGAAGAAGTTGGAAGTGCTCCTGTTTCCGCACCTGCTCCTATTCCGCCATTGATACCGAATGGTGCGAGTTTGCGAATTTCTTTTCCCCAAACATCTTTGCTAGAACGTTTAATTCTTGCTAAAAGTGGGTTTGATTTAACGTTAAGTTGATTTGCAACTACGTCTAGATAAACTGTTTTTAAAGCATTTTCTGCTGTTTGTAATGAAACCATTTTTTTCTCCTTTTTTAACTAAACATTTTTTTTACCAGAGTTTTTGCTTCCGCAAGGGTTTTGGGAGTGTCAGGCTCTACACTTGACACCCTTTCCCCTGCATTAGACGAAATGACAACTGGAATTTTTTGTTCTCTTAATGATTTTAAATATTCCTCAATGACCTTATTTTTTATTTCGTCATCTGAAAGGACATATTTGTTTAAAACGAAGTCACTAGCTTTTGGTTCTTTTAAAACTTTGTTTTGCAGTACCTTTGCCCATGCAACTTCTATTTGAGTTTTTGCATCTGAGTTTATTTGAGCATCAAGCTCATTTTTTATCTCTTCCGCATAGCTTACAGCGTCATTATTTGTTGAAAGGAACTTTTCAAGTTCGCCCTCGATATCTTGAGCGGTTGTTTGAACAATCGTTTTTTCTTTCTCATATTCGCTGAGCTTTTGACACTTTTTGGTAAATTCTGCTTGCAAGTTGTTATAAGCTTCTAAAAGAGCCTCTTGTGATTTAAACTTGCCTAAATTATTAACCTCGGTGTCATTGTTTTGAGAGCCAATTTTTTCACTAACGGCACTTTCTTCTAGCTCCTTGTTTAAGGAATTTGCCTGTTCCATAATCGGTTGTTCTCTATTTTCTTCTTGCATAATTATTTCTCCTTTATATTTGATTTATGTTCTCTAATATGACTTAAAAATATCTCTTCAATTCTTGGATTCTTTTCTCTAATCTTTTCATAATCAACACCAAGCATAAAAGCTATATGCTCATTGATATGAAGTTCATGGTCGTCAATTTCACGCACTTTAACAACCACTCCGTCAAGCATTTTCAGATTTTCATTGCCTGCACTTTTTACATGAAGTTCACTAAGGTCTTGTGCATTTTCCCAAATTCCCATTCCGAGCATGTCAAGAATTTTGTATTTCATCTTCCCACTCAAATTGCCATTTTCATCGGCAAGAACGCCATTCGACAAAAGATTGAATACCATTTCTCGTCTTTGAGCAACACTTTGGCCAATGTCATTTTGAGTTTCTATAATTACGTCATCGCTAGAAATATCATTTGTTGTAAAATAGAACATTTCAACTTGTCCATTATCACCAACAATTCTAGCAATACGAGGGAAAGTTGCATACTGCTTATAAAGCCTTAAAATACGTTTTGAAATCTCTCTATAACAGCTTTTTATACTCTCAATTGTGGAATTTAATCGTATTTCATCCTGACCTATCAATAATTCAAGAGCTGTTCCGCTAAGATTTGCTGAAACATATTCTGTGCCAAGAGTTTCACTAATTCCACCTATTTTGAAAAACTCTTCCATTAATCTCTTTTCTTCATCAATGAAACAGTTTGGAATTGTTTCTCCTTCCAAATATTTTGGTTCATTAGCGCCCTGTCTATATACAAGTATTTTTCCTGGACAGAGACCTTCATCCTCTAAATTATCAAGGTCAACAGAGCCGTCTTCTACAGACAAAACACCAAGAGATAGACGATTTATAAATTCATGCTTACGATTTTTTACTGCATTGTATGCTCTTTGAACTGGTATTAGCCTTTCTACAACACTTGTTCCCCAAAAGCATCCCGGCTGTTCTATACTTGCCTGTCTGACAAATGGCAAATCTCTTTTGCCATCCTCTCCACAGAAATAAGGCAGTTCGTCATCATAGACAAGTACACCGCCTGCGACTATTGTTAATCTACCATTTGGATATTCTTTATTTGGTCTGACATATCTTTCTATGACAAGAGCGCTATCGTCTTTTTGAGTTTCTACGACCTTTGGCATAGTTCCACTAAACCCAAGTCCGCCTATACCAGATGAAACATTGTCAAGTGCAAATATGTTCACTTTTTCAGCTGCAACGTCTATATTATATAATTCCTTTATTTTAGAAACAGTATAAGCTCTTGCGTGAATTATACTTTGGCAGTCTTCAATACTTTCACAAGTTGATGAGTTTGGATAGATTTCAAATGGATTGCATACTGAAATATCTATTTCACCACTTCTGATTTCTAAGCCTTTATCATCAAGTCCTACAAGTTGCCCTGCACTAGGGTTCCAGTTGATTTTATAAAAGCTGGTACCACAAATTTCACTCCACTTGATTGCTTGGTTGACCTTTGCGGGAACAGCTAATTTACTTTCCACAGAATTTAAAATTTTTCTTGATACTTTTGCAGTCTGATTGTCTCGTTCATCATTAGTTGCAGGTATTACATTTACCTGTTGTTTTATTTTTGCAAGCTTAGCAAGACGGATATCATAAATAGGTGCAATATGATTGAAAACCTCTCGCTCTTGCCAAAAATATTGTTTATCCTTTTCTTCTACCGAGCCACCATAACCAACATCACAAAATTGATTACCCATAAGAAAGTTTATATTTATCTGCCAAATTGTATCAAAACTTTTACGCTCTTGCGCTCTCTTTTGAAAATCTTTGATAACCTCTTCTGCTATTTCTTTTTTTCTTTTACTAATATTTATTTCATTTTTCATCTTTAATCCTCAACTTTTTTATAGTTTTATAGGGACTTTCTAATGCCCTTGGAACCTGCAATTTTGCTATGCAATTATACATACCTTTCATACATTCCTCACAAAATGATAGGTCACGTTTAATAACGCCTTTTGTAGAAAAGGAATATTTTGCTAAGTTAGTACAACCATAAAAATCGCACTTCGTAACGTGTTTACACTCAAAAAGTTCCATTATTTTCCTCCTTTAATGCTTTTAAAAGTCGCTCTCGTTCTGCTATAAGCTCTTCATCACTCATGCTAGAAATCTCTTCTGAGTAAGTTTTAAAATATTTATCAAAAAGCACTTTGATAGCCATGATATCAGGCGGATAATGTTTTTTTGTAACTTTTTTCTTTGAAAGTTTAATGTTACCATCTTCGTCTAAAAGATACTCCTCCACCACATCATCGGCAATATATCCAAGTGCTTTTTTTAATAATGCCTTCTTAATTTTGCTTTCATCATCCACTTAAAACTCCTCTGACTCATTCTCTTAAACTCCTCTTATTTGCGACTTTTGCAAGTATAATAAACCCCAAATTTGCAAAATGCAAGGTTTAGTGCCAAAAACTTTGAAATTTTATGAACACAAATTTTGCCAAATTATATAGTGATAATGTAGAGGTCGAAAAAAATGGATAAGTTTCTAGAATTTAAAGATGTAAGTTATTTCTATCAGACAAAAAAAAGTGAAGTTCAGGCATTAAAAGATGTTAACTTTACCATAGAAGAAAAGGAATTTGCATCTTTGGTTGGGCCTAGTGGCTGTGGTAAAACAACACTGCTATCGCTAACTGCAGGACTTATCACTCCTTCTAGTGGAGAAATTCTTCTTCAAGGTCAGCCTATAAAGAAGAATGACTCACGTATAGGCTATATGTTTCAAAGAGACCATTTATTTGAATGGCGAACTATTTGGCAAAATATAACCTTGGGACTAGAATTACAAAAGAAGAAAAAAGAGCAAAAGTCACTTGACTTTGCCGAAGAATTACTAAAGAAATACGACCTTTACAACTTCAAAAATAAGAAGCCTCGCCACCTAAGTGGAGGTATGCGCCAAAGAGTTGCTCTAATTAGAACTCTTGTGCTAGAACCTGCTCTGTTACTCCTTGATGAGCCTTTTTCAGCACTAGACTTTCAAACACGACTCAAAGTTTGCGATGACGTTTATGAGATAATAAAAAAAGAAGAAAAAACAGCTCTTCTGGTAACTCACGATATATCTGAAGCTCTCAGCATGTCAGACAAAGTAGTTATTCTCACAGCACGTCCTGCAAGCACAAAAAAGACAGTAAACCTTTCTTTTGCTGGCACTACTCCACTGGCCAAACGCGAGGACGAAAATTTTGGCAAGCATTTTGAAATGATTTGGAGAAATCTCACATAATGAAAAATAAAAAACAAAAGATAAATTATTCTTTAGCTCACACAAAGTATCTAAAAAGGCTAAAAAAAGACAAGTTTATTGTGTTGTTTTGGCAAATTTTCGTGTTTGTTGCATTTGTGGGGTTATGGGAACTTTTAGCTTATACCGAAGCTATCGACCCATTTTTCTACTCAAGTCCCTCAAGAATAATAAGGACTATTGGAGAGCTTGCTAGCTCTGGGGAACTTTGGATAAATATCTGGACTTCGCTTTATGAAACTATTCTTGGCTTTTTGCTAGCTACCGCACTAGGTTTTGTAATTGCAGTTCTATTATGGTGGAGCGAAAAACTACGAAAAGTTTTGGAGCCATATATAATTGTTCTTAACAGTTTACCAAAAATCGCCCTCGGTCCGATGATAATATTGTGGGTTGGTTCTGGGCCAAAAGCTACGGTGCTAATGTGCGTGCTTATATGTATAATTATTACAGTAATTTCACTTCTAAATGCCTTCATTTCATGTGACCAAGATAAAATATTGCTCATGAAATCAATGCATGCTAACAAGTTTCAAATACTTTTTAAACTTATAATTCCAAATGCTCTACCTGACCTATTTTCTGTTTTGAAAATCAATGTCGGTATGAGTTGGGTAGGAACTATAATGGGTGAATACCTTTCTTCCAAAGCTGGTCTTGGGTACCTAATAAATTATGGTACGCAAATGTTAAAACTTGACATTGTTATGACAAGTATAGTATTACTCTGTATTCTTGCCGCGGGAATGTATCTTTGTGTAAGCCCTCTTGAAAAGAGGTATAAAAAACAAATCACCTAAAAGAAAGATACTCAGTACACTAGTAAGCGGATAAAAAAGAGAAACAATCTTACCAAAACCAAAGAAACTCAGAATGAAAGGCAACAGCACACTTACAAAAACAATACAAAATCTACTTTTGCACAACCCTCTCATAGAACTCGAAGAAGTAAATACCAAAGAAAACAGTGTTGTCACACACCCTAAGAGTACTATAATTTGCATAACTAAACTTTGCCACCCCTGAAAAAGAGCAAGGAGAGGCATATCCTTAGAAAAAACATCAGGATTTTGAAGTAAAACAAAATTTGCAAAAAGCAAAATACAACAAAGTGCGAGGGCTGAAAAAAATGCTACTCGCATTTTTTGCGATTTTGATAGGTTTTGCCCAAGCTTTGCTATAACTATGCAAGAATTGGAAGTGTTTAAAAGTACGTAAAGAGCTGAATACACTACTGACAAAAGAGATAACTTTGGCTTGTGAACAATAGTGAGCTTAGTTAAATCCACACTTTTAAATAGTGAAAATATAAGCACTATTACCATAATTGGAACAAGAACAAGGTTTGACTTTTCTAGCCCTCCTACACCTTTTTTGATGATATAAATGCAATATAATATGAGTACAATAAAAAATATTGTTTTTAAAAAATTGGAATAAAAACCAATTACTTCTTTGCAACCTGCAAACATAGCAGAGGAAAGAATAAGACAAACAAGCAAATTTATTATAGTAGAAAAGCGACTTTTTTCTAACTTTAAAATTGCTTTGCTACCATGTTCAAAAAAGAATGTGAAAAGGAAAAAAAATAAGAAGAATGCCATGATTATGCAAGGAAAAGAAAGCAAACCAAAACGTGAAAAAAACACGACTATCTCTTTCCCACTGAGAAACCCAGAGCCAATCACCGTACCAATAATAACCATAAATGCCAAAATACTCTTCATTATTACTAATAAAATAATATTTTTAAAAGGTGAAAATTATGATACCATATTCAAACTATACTCAAGGCAACTTTGTAGACCTCAATAATTGTGAATATTCTCAAACTGGCTTTAATAATTGGTCTAATAACGGAAATTGGTGGAATTGTCCTCCTCCAATTAATCAATGTCCACAACCATGCCACGACATGCGTACTCCATGCAATGACTTCCAACCACCATGTCAAGACTTCCGTCCACCTTGTAAACCAGATTTCTGTCCACCTAACAGACCTTGCAAAAGAAACTGCAGACATTGCTGTGGTTGCGGTTGTATAAACTTTTCAATTCCAAAAAGTTCTTTATACTTCATGGCAGGCTATATGCTAAGAAACAATAATTGTAACTTCTAAAACTTTTATAGTTAGCTAACAAAAAAACACTGATATTATATTTCAGTGTTTTTGTTTTAGAAACACAAGAATGTCGCCTTTAAAAGAAGTGTTTTATTTATATTTTTTACAATTCCTTAACTAATTTTTCAAGATATTTAAAGCTTGAATTGAATGTATTTTCATTTTCAACATCACAGTTAGCTTCTTTGAGTATTGCGATAGGAGTGTCTTTGCAACCAGAAGAAAGAAAATGAAAATAATCTTCGATTGCGCCTCTTTCACCACTTAAAATTCTACTCGTAAAATTGATAGCACATAAAAGACCTATAGCATATTTGTACACATAAAAATCGTTAAAGAAATGAGGTATTCTAGCCCATTCATACTGCAATTCTTTAACTAGTTTTACCCCTTTGCCATGATAATCCTTATTTAAAGAAAAATATAAATTATTAAGAACATCTTTAGTCACAGGTTTTCCTTCTTCTAGCATCGCATGCACTTTATCCTCAAATTCCGCAAACATGACT
Organism: uncultured Eubacteriales bacterium; assembly: GCA_948971535.1. Taxonomy (GTDB): domain Bacteria; phylum Bacillota; class Clostridia; order Christensenellales; family UBA1242; genus Caccovivens. The sequence continues at coordinate 9,532 of CARFEX010000020.1, forward strand.
TGGCGATATATGGTTGATTTTGCATCTTCTAAAATAGTTGTAATATACAAATCTTTTTCAGCTTTTGACTTTGCATTTTTTATCATATAATGATTTAGAAGCATCTCATTTGTTGTGCTTGCTATCTCGGCTAGAAAAATTACATAATCTGATTTTGGTTCTGGCTGATTTTTATTTGTAAAATATGTGTGCATTGCGTGACCGAGTTCATGTGCTAAAGTTGACACACTTTCAAATTCACCTGTAAAATTTGTAAACACCACAGGATGTTTTCCGTATATTCCAGACTCATAAGCACCACTTCTTTTACCCTCGTTTGGGTAAACATCTATCCAGCGTTCATCCTTAGCTTTTTGGATAAGTGAAACATATTCCTCGCCAAGTGGTGCCAAAGCTTTTTTAAGAAGTTCTATAGCTTCGTCATAAGTATAAGTTTTACTAGACTTTTTCTCTATCGTAGCTAGTGTATCAAAATTATACATAGTTTTAAGACCTAGCATCTCTTTCTTCTTTTTGAAAAATTTAAAAAGAATATGAAGGTTTTTTCTCACAGAAGTTATCAAATTATCGTATACCTCTTTGGTAACTTCTTCGCCTTCTAATGCAGCATTTATTGCAGATGAATATTTTCTTTGTTTTGCAAAAAAGCAAGTCGCTTTAACATGAGAGATATAGTTGCTAGCCAAAAAGTCAATATTATTTCCAAACTTTTTATGTGTTTCGATAAAGCAATTTTTGCGAAGTTCTATATCTTTACTGTGCATATACTTTCCATAAAGCGAGCTATCTAGTTTGTGAAGTTTGTCTTTGCTATCTTTTATGTCATCGAATTTAAGATTAACACCTTCAAAGAACTTTAAATTCTTACTATAACCATCAAGAAAGTTCATGGCTGACACAAATTTTTCAACC
>CARFEX010000021.1 GCA_948971535.1 uncultured Eubacteriales bacterium
GTAATTGCTGGAAGCCAGATAATTGTTGTAAAGCGAATTCACTTTCTAGCTACATCAGGGAACATGGATTTAAATAATTGCTACATTAAAAAGCAAAATCTATTATTAGTTGATGTCGTGTTTGATGACCTACGTCAGTGGTTTAATGAAGGTTTAATTTATCAAAGAATAGCATAATTATATTTGGTAAGTTAGATAAATTTAGGTGGTATCACGAAATGCTCTCTTTCGTCCTAAAACTTTGGGAAAGAGGGCTTTTTAATTTTTTATTATTTGTAAAAAAGGAGAAAAAATGGAACAAGAACTTTATAATATTAAAGAAAATGCACTAAAAGAAATAAATGATGTGCAAGACAAAAAGCTTTTAGCTGAAATAAAAGTTAAATATCTAGGCAAACAGGGTGAGCTTACTGCAATTTTGCGTAATATGAGGAATATTGCACCTGAAGATAGACCTAAAATGGGAGCTATAGTAAACGAAGTGAGAAATGCCCTTGAAGAAGCATTTTATTCTAAAGAGGACATTTTTGCTAAACAAGAGCTTGAGGAAAAGTTGCAAAGTGAAAAAGTTGACATAACAGAACCTAGTAAAGGAATAAGAAAGGGTAGTTTACACCCAATTCCTTCAGTGCTTGATAAGTTCATTGATATATGCGTTAGTATGGGATTTACTGTTGTTGAAGGGCCTGAAGTTGAATCAGATTATTACAATTTCGAGTCTATGAATACACCAAAAAATCACCCAGCAAGGGATATGCAAGATTCTTTCTATATCACAGAAAACATCTTGCTTAGAACTCAGACATCAGCCGTTCAAGGTCGTGAGCTTGAAACAAGAAAACCGCCTTTCAAAATAGTTGTTCCTGGCAGAACTTATAGAAATGATAGCGACTCAACACATTCGCCAATGTTCCACCAAATGGAAGGTCTTGTTGTTGACGAAAATGTTTCTATGGCAGACCTTAAAATTATGCTCTCAGAGATGATGAAAAGGCTTTATGGCGAGAATACCAAAATTAGATTCCGTCCTTCATACTTTCCGTTCACAGAGCCTAGTATTGAGGTGGATGTTTCTTGTCCAAACTGCGCCGGAAATGGTTGCAAAACTTGTAAGGGTACAGGGTTTCTAGAAATTCTCGGTGCGGGTGTAGTAAATCCTAAAGTGCTTGAAATAGCAGGAATAGACAGCAAAAAATATCGTGGGTTTGCTTTCGGTATGGGAATTGAAAGAACGTCAATGGTGCTAAACAGCATATCAGATTTAAGACCAATGTTTAAGAATGATGCACGTTTTTTGAATCAAATGAAATAGGAGAAAATAATTATGACAGAAAAACAAAATAAATGGAAAGAAGCTTTAAAAAAAGTTGGAAAAGGTGTCTTGAAATATGGTTTGCCTGCGGCTGCTCTAGCTGGACAAACCTATTTGGCTGTTAAGTATCCGATAACCCTTTGTATAACAGTTTGGGGAGAGTTTTTGGGTACTGCATGGTTTATACTTCGTGCAATGGATAAATACACAGCGAAAAAAGAACAAGAAGATTTAGAAGTTATGCACACTATAGCAAGAAAAACAGCCCGAGATGTTGATGATACAGGAACAATAATTCAAAGAGCTAAAAAAGTTCTGAAAGAAACGACAGGAGAAGAATTTAATGTTGCTGAAATCTTGCAAAGATAGGTAAGGATAGGAGGAAGAAATGAAAATCACTTATAATTGGCTAAAAGATTTTGTAGATATAGATGTTTCGCCTGAGGAAATTGCTAAGAAACTTACAAGTGCAGGTATGGAAGTTGAAGAGATAGTTTATCAAAATGAGCATCTCCACCATGTAGTTGTAGGAAAAATTTTGAAAATTGAAAGACATCCTCAAGCTGACAAATTGGTTGTTTGCCAAGTTGATATTGGTGACAAAGTTACTCAAATTATTACAGCTGCCACAAATGTTTTTGAGGGTGCGGTTGTCCCTGTTTCTTTGCCGGGAGCTGACCTTGTAAATGGCGTAAAGATACAAGCATCAAAACTACGTGGAGTTGAATCAAACGGAATGTTTTGTTCTGGTCAAGAACTTGGAATAGATGAAAATTATTATGAAGGTGCTGGTGTTGACGGAATCTTAATATTGCCTCAAGATATGAAAATAGGACAATCTATTGAAAAAGCACTTATGCTAGATGATGTTGTTTTTGACGTTGGAGTTACTCCAAATAGAGCAGATTGTATGAGTGTAATTGGTCTTGCAAGAGAAGTTTGTGCAATCCTTGGCAAACCAATGAAAAAGGTAAACTTAAACTTTCCTATAGATATATATTCTAAAGATACTGTTAGAAATTATGTTAATGTTGAAGTTCAAACTCCAAATTGCTATCGATATATGATGAGTGCGGTAACAGATGTAAAAATCGAACGTTCTCCACTTTGGATGAGAGCAAGGCTTAATGCGGTTGGAATTAAAACTATAAACACTATGGTTGATATTACAAATTATGTGCTTATAGAAATGGGACAGCCTCTTCATGCTTTTGACCAAAGCCTAATTGGTGGACAAAAAATTGTAGTTAGACAAGCTGTAAATGGAGAGAATATAGAAGCTCTTAATCACAATTCATACACTCTTGACAGCGAAACTATGGTAATAGCTGATGACAATAAACCACTTGTTATTGCTGGTGTAATTGGGGGTATGAACTCTTGTGTAAATTCTAATACAAAGGTTGCTTTATTTGAAGGTGCTATCTTTGACTTAAAAAACATAAGGGTAACAAGCCGTAAAATTGGCGTAAGAACTGACTCTTCAGCACGTTATGAAAAGGGTGTGAATGTTGCAAATGCGGAAGTGGGTTTATGTCGTGCGCTTCATTTAGTTTCAAAAATAGGATGCGGTAAAATTGTAAGAGGAATTATCGATATTGCATCAAAAACAAATGATTATCGCAATATTACAGGTTCTGTTAAGGCTATAAATGCAATTTTAGGTATTGAAATACCTGTTGAAAAAATGAAAGCTATACTTGATAACCTTGGGATTGAAACAAGTGTGATTGGTGATAAACTTAATTGCAAAGTTCCTCCATATAGAGAAGATATTGAAAATAATAATGACCTTGCGGAAGAGATTATTAGGCTTTATGGTTATGATGTATATGATAAAATAGATTATGCTCTTTTTGAAAATGCAAAAGTGACAGAAGGGGAAAATCATCCTCGAATAGCACTTGAAAAAATTATGCGTAATATACTTGTGGACTATGGTTTTAATGAAACTATCAATTACTCAATTTGTCCATCTAATATAGCTGAAAAGCTTTTAATAGACGATGAACGAAAAAATATTATCAGAATTTCAAATCCGATTAGCGAAGAAATTTCCTGCCTTAGAACTTCAATGGCTCACTCTATGTTTTCATTATTGAATTATAATGTGAGTGTAGGTAACAAAGATATTCGTATGTTTGAGTGTGGACGAGTTTATCTACCAAAAGAACTTCCACTTAAAGAACTTCCTGTTGAGAAATGCAAACTTGCAATGGTTATTTTAGAAAATGGCTTTGATTTCTTCTCGCTAAAAGGTATTATAGAAAGGTTATTGTCTTCTACATCGGTTGAATATAAAATTGTTCGCTCAAAAGAACCATATTTGCATCCTGGTATCTCTGCTGATATTTATGCTGGTGAAGATAAAATAGGTTCGTTTGGTCAAGTTCATCCAGTAGTAGCAAAAAATTATGAAATAAGTGAAAAGGCATTGTATGCTGAACTCGATACTGATTTTTTATCAAAACTGTCAATAAAAAGATATAATGTTAAGCCAGTTCCAAAATTTCCGATAGTGGAACGTGATTTGGCACTTGTTGTAGATGAAGATAAGACTGTGGAAGAACTTTCTCAAGCTATAAAATCTGCTTGTGGAAAATTGTTTTATGATGTCAAATTATTTGATATATATAGAAGTGAAAATCTTGGTGAGAATAAGAAGAGTCTTGCTTTTAATATAAAATTATCAGATGAGAATAAAACTTTAACAGAAGAAGAGGTTTCTCAAATTATAAATAAAGTTTTGAAAGCTTTATCGTTTAGATTTGGGGCGAGTTTAAGATGATTTATCTTGATAATGCTGCAACAACAAAGATGTTTGAAAGTAGTGCAAGGGTTTATACAAATTATGCTTGTACTAACTTTTTCAATCCTTCTGCAAATTATGCAAAAGCGGTAGAAATTTCAAAAGCACTTGATGAGGCAAGGGTTTCTATAAAAGAAAAACTAAAAGTTTCAAATGGAGATATAATTTTTACAAGCGGTGCAACAGAAAGTAATAATCTGGCACTTCGAGGCAGTTTGCGTAGTGGTAAATGGGAATATATTTTTTCTGTTGGGGAACATCCAAGTGTTTATAATGTGGCAAAGGAACTTGAAAGAGAAGGGTATATAGTTCATTTTCTTTCTCTACAATCAAATGGAGAGGTGAATTATGAAGAGCTTTCAAAGCTTTTAAATTCAAAAACTCGTTATATTTCACTCATGCATGTTAGCAATGAAACAGGAGCTATCAATGATATAAAAAGAGTTTCTCTCCTTCGTGATAAACTAGCTCCAAAAGCTCTTTTGCATGTTGATGGAGTTCAAGCGTTTTGCAAAATAGATTTTTCTTTAAAGGAACTTGGTGCTGATTTATATACTATCTCTGCACATAAGTTTCATGGTCCAAAAGGTGTTGGTGCGCTCTATGTAAAAAATAAAGACTCTCTTAAGAACATAGTTTTTGGCGGTGGTCAAGAAGGTGGACTGCGTTCTGGTACAGAAAATGTGGCTGGAATTATGGCTATGGTGGATGCTATAAAACATATTGATGTTATAAAAAATTATAATCATGTATTAAAACTTAACAAGATTTTCAAAGAAGTTATAGCTGGCAAAACAGGTATAAGTTTTATTGAAACTCAAAGTCCATATATTATTAGCTTGTCATTTGAAGGTGTAAATGGAGAAACTTTAATGAGAGCTCTTCAAGATGATGTTATCGTTGGCATGGGCAGTGCTTGTAGTACCAAAAAAGCAGGTAATAGAATTTTAGAAAATATGGGATATAAAAGTGAAAAAATAAAATCATCTATCAGGGTCTCCTTTTCAGAAGATTTGACTGAAGATGAGGTAAAATCTGCTGGTAAGAAGATTTTACAAGTTTATAAGTATGTATGGGAGAAAGTGAAATGAAGGTTCTTCTTTTGAGATTTGGAGAATTGTATCTTAAGGGTAATAATAGAGATGTGTTTGAGCGAAATTTGATAGCTAAAATAAAAGAAAAATTGTGTGGTGAAAAATTTAAATTTTCTAAAACATTTGGTCGCTATGTTATTTCTGAATATGAACAAGATAGAGAAAATGAAATTGTGCAAAAACTTAAACAGGTTTTTGGTCTTTATAGTTTAAGTCGTGCTAGTGAGATAGATGCAAATGTGGAAGCTATTGAGAATGAGGTAAAGAAACTAAGTATAGGAAATAAGAGCTTTAAAGTTGCAGTAAAACGTGCTGATAAAAATTTTACGATGTCATCTATGGAATTTGCTTCTTATTTAGGTGGAGTTGTTCTAGAAAACAATAAAGACTCAAATGTTGACTTGTATAATCCTGATATTATGATAAATGTTGATATTAGGCTCAATAATAAAGCATATCTTTATACCGAAGTTGAAAAATGTCAAGGAGGACTTCCTCTTGGAAGTGCAGGAAAAGGTTTGCTTCTTTTATCTGGTGGTATTGATAGCCCTGTTGCTGGTTATTTGATAGCTAAACGTGGTCTTGAAATTGAGGCGCTTCATTTTCATTCCTATCCTTATACTTCTGAAAGGGCTAAGGAGAAGGTTATCTCTTTGGCTGAAAAATTGACGGACTATGTTGGTGATATAAAATTGCATGTGATTTCATTTACTAAAATACAAGAAGCGATACATGTGAATTGTCAAAGCGAATTTATGATAACTATAATGCGTAGAATTATGATGCGTATAGCTGAAAGGATTTGTGAAAAGTATGAGCTTGGTGCTATTGTAACTGGGGAGAGTTTAGGCCAAGTTGCTAGTCAGACGATGCAAAGTATGACTGTGACAGGAAGTGTTATAATTGAAAAACCTATTTTTAGACCTTGTATAGCTATGGATAAAGAAGAGATAATGGCTGTTGCAAAATCGATTGATACTTATAAAACTTCAATTTTGCCTTATGAAGATTGTTGTACAGTTTTCCTGCCAAAAAATCCAGTTATTAGACCAACTGTTAAAAAAGCTGAAAGGGAAGAGTCTCGTTTGGATATAGAAACTCTAATTAATCAAGCCCTTGAAAATGAGGAAATTTTGGAAATTAAAAGAAAGTAATTAGTAGTGTTTAGGTTTGTGTGGCTAAAAGCTGGTTTTGGTTATTCAATTTGCCGAAAGCATTTTTGAAAACAAAATTGTTTTCAAAATCCAAATTGCGAATGCGATTTGGATGCGAGCTTAAGAAAAGCTCGCATGCTTTCGGCATCCTGTCGGAAACCCAAATTTGGCTACTGCGATTAAATAGAATTAAATTATAAATTTTATAATTTAGGGTAGAGTGAATGCTCTATCTTTTTTTTGTGTAATTTAAAATGTTAAAACATTTAAATTATATTACTTTATCAAAATGTATACTCATTTATAATTATAAAAACAAAATTTATAAAATTTCATAAAATCAAATTTTAATAAAAAATCACTGAATAAATATACAAAAAGCGCTTGCATATTTATAAAAAATGTTGTATAATAATCAAAAATGCGTGAATAAACATAAATTTATATTTATGCAAAATCGCTAAAACCCTTTATTTTAAAGGGAAATCGGAGATTAAGGAGTTGTTATGGCAAGAAGCGCAAGACAATCGAAAATCCTAGAACTTATCTCAACAAAGGAGATAGAAACACAGGATGAACTGGCTCGTGAACTTAAAAATGCAAACTTTGAGATAACTCAAGCGACAATTTCAAGAGATATCAAAGAGCTTGGACTTACAAAGATTTTGTCAAGTTCGGGCAAATATAAATACACATTCGTAGGTTCTGATGAGCAAGCTATATCAAACAAATACATATCGATTTTTAAAGAAGCTGTCATCTCAGTTAAAAGCGCCCTTAATCTTGTTGTCCTTAAAACTATGAAAGGAATGGGGTCTGGGATTTGTAGTTTTGTAGATAAATTAAATCTCACTGACCTTATGGGAGCTGTAGCAGGAGATGATACGGTTATGCTAATTTTTCCTAGTACTGTTGCGGCTAGTGAAATTGTTGTTACACTAAATGAAGTTTTAAAGTAGGAGCAAAAAAATGCTTGAATTACTTTCTATAAAAAATGTTGCACTTATAAAAGATTTAACAATAGAGTTTGGTAAAGGTTTCAATGTGCTTATGGGTGAAACTGGTGCGGGTAAAAGTATCATCTTTGACTCGCTTAATTTTGTACTTGGAGCAAAAGTTGATAAATCTTTATTACGTACTGGTGAAAGCCAGATGAAAGTTGATGCAGTATTTTCTTCACTAAACACTCAGACAAAAGATTTTTTGATAGACCATGGTTTACTTGAAGAGGATGAAGAATGTCAACAGTTACTTTTATCAAGAGTTTTTAATGCTGATGGCAAATCTACTATAAGGATAAATGGGCAGCTTTCAACTAGCTCAATTTTAAAAAGTTTAGGTGAAAGTTTGGTTGATAGTTATTCTCAACATGAAAATGTTACATTGTTAAAAAGTAAAAATCACCTTGCTATGCTTGATAAATTTGGTGGAGAAAAACTGTTAGAGATAAAAAATAAGTTATTTGACAGCTATCAAGTATTAAATGATTTAAAGAAAAAAATAGATGCTCTTGGCGGAGATACTTTTGAAAGAGAAAGAACTAAATCTTTGCTTGAATATCAAATAAGAGAGATAGAAGATGCTGAGCTAAAAAGCGGAGAGGATGAAGAATTAAAAGAAAAACTTCACCTTATGAACAGTGCTGAAAAAATAAATGAAGGTATTTCAGCTTCTGAAAGATTACTTGAAGAAAATACATCTTCTGTACTAGATAGTTTACAAGAGGTTGAAAGTATTTTATCAAGCTTAAATACTTTTTCAAAAATAGAAGAATGTAAAAATCGTTTGACAAGTGTAAGATATGAAATAGAAGATATAAGTGAAACATTAAAAGATATTCAAAACGAAATGTCATTTGATGAACGTGAATATGAAGCTTTGGATAGACGTTATGACAACATAAAACTTTTAACCAAAAAGTATGGTGGAAGCATTGAAAAAGTTTTAGAATATTTTAATGAAATAAAATCTAAGTATAATGACCTTGCTGATGCTGATTATTTGATAGAAAAACTTGAAAGGGAAAAATCGGTTATTGAAAAGCAACTTGAAAGTTTAGCTAACGAACTTTCTGCAAAGAGGAAAGCGACTGCAAAAGAGATAGAGGATAAGATAGTTTCAGAACTAAAACAACTTGGCATGAAATCTATTGTGTTTAAAGTTAACTTTGAGAAACTTTCTTCAATAACTTCAAACGGCTATGATGATGTTGAATTTGTTTTTTCGGCAAACAAGGGACAAGAAGTGAAAGCGCTAGCTAAAACTGCGTCTGGTGGTGAATTAAGTAGATTTATGCTTGCACTAAAAAATATTTTTGCTGAGATAGGCAATACAGGCACACTTGTTTTTGATGAAATTGACACGGGAATAAGCGGTGAAACTGGAAATGTTGTTGGACAAAAAATAAATAATTTAACATCATTTGCACAGGTTATATGTGTAACTCATTTGCCACAGGTAGCAAGTTTTGGAGACAACTTTTTCTTTGTTAGTAAAGCAGAAGATGTTAATTCAACCTATACCCAGATTAAAGAATTAAGCTCTGATGAAATAAATTATCAAATAGCTAGAATGATTGGCGGTGATAATGTCAGTGAGCTAGCATTAAAACATGCGAAAGAAATGCGTGCAAAAGCTGGCAAGTAGCATAAAAATTGAAAATTTGCAAAGACTAAACCTATATGATTTAGTCTTTTTTTTGGAGGTTTTATGACTAAAAAAGATAAAGTTATTATGACTATGCTTGTTTTGATGCTCTTTGCAGTGACTATAATATCCAATATAAATTTTTCTCAGATTTTTGCGCTACCAGATAATTTTAAATCAAACTATACTGAAATAGACAATGCAAATAAAACTAACAAGTTTGGTAGTTTTGTAAGAACTCAGTTTGAAGAGGACGGAAAAAGTGTCAGTAGTGAAAAGGATAGAACAGGCAGTGTTGTCTTTAAACTTTTTGGATTAATTCCTATTAGAAAAGTTTCAGTTTCAATCCTGCCAGAGGAAGAAGTTTATGTAGGTGGTGTGCCTATTGGGATAAGTGTAAACACTGATGGTGTGATTGTTATGAGTGATTCTTCTTTTGAAACTGAAAATGGAGAAATAAAGGAAATAAAAAATTCTGTTCTTAAAAATGGAGATATTATAACTAGTATAAATGGATGTCAAGTTGGCTGTGTTGAAGATATTGAAAAAGTATTGTCTGATGCTAAAAATAATGTCTTTCATATTACATATACTCGTAATAATCAGAAGAAAGAAGCCGATTTAGCTCTTATGAAAAGTGATGGGCATTATAAACTGGGTGTTTGGGCAAGAGATGATATTTCTGGTGTAGGAACTTTAACTTTTGTACATAAAAATAATCATCATTATTGCGGACTTGGTCATGCTATAACTGACGGTCAAAGTTCAAATGTTGTTCCTATAACTGACGGAAAGGTTTATGGATGCTCGCTTGTAGGAATAAATAAAGGTGAAAGAAATGCACCTGGTGAATTACGTTGCTTATTTATGCAAAGTGATGTAAAAGGTGATATAAAAACCAATAATAAATTTGGTATAAGTGGAAAACTTGATGATATGAGAGGGCTCGTTGACAGTAATTTAACGGCTAAAGTTGGCGGAAGATTGTCAGCTCATCCTGGCAAAGCAAAGATTATCTCTAGTGTAAGTGGTATACGTGAGGAATATGATATAGAAATAATAAAGGCATGTTATCAAGCGAAGAGCAACGATAAAAGCCTAGTTTTTAGAGTTAAAGATAAAAAATTAATAAATTTGACAGGAGGAATTGTTCAAGGTATGAGTGGTTCACCAATTATACAAGACGGCAAAATTGTTGGTGCTGTTACACATGTATTTTTGTCTGACCCAACAAAAGGTTATGGAGTTTATACAGATTGGATGATAGAGGCATGCGAATAAAAAAATGCTAAACCTATAATTTTAGGTATTAGCATTTTTATTTTAGTGTA
>CARFEX010000022.1:0-2762 GCA_948971535.1 uncultured Eubacteriales bacterium
AAACTACAGAAGCACTTTATAAACAAATGGAAGAAATTGAAAATGGAAGAGAAAGTGCTTGGATATATAAACAAAACAACAACTCAAAAAAGGCAATAAAAGTTTTAAAAGAAGTAAATAATAAGTGCGATAAAGTTATCGAAAGTTTGGGACTAGAACCTGTTGATGATATAGTTGCTTTTATGTAAATATTTTTTAAAGATGTTATTATAACATCTTTTTTATTTGCTATTTTTTATAAAATATATAAAAACTCTTTTTTAAATATATTTTTAATTACAAGGTAGCATTTACTCACTTTTGTTTGACTTAAACATAAAAAAAATGTAAAATTTACTTATGATAATTTTAGGTATTGACCCAGGATATGCGATTATTGGTTATGGCATAATCGACACTAATAAAACCAATATGGTTGTAGATTATGGTGCAATAACAACACCAAAAGAAGACTCTCTTCCAGTCAGACTTCAAGCGATTGACGAAAGTTTAAAGTATCTATTTGATAAATTTAAACCTGATGTCGTAGCGATTGAAGAGCTTTTTTATTTCAAAAACCAAAAAACAGTTATTCAAGTAGCTCAAGCAAGGGGAGTTATAGTGCTTGCTTGTCAAAAATATTGTGCAAATATTTATGAATATACACCTCTTCAAATTAAACAAGCCATAACCGGTCATGGCCGTGCTGAAAAAGGGCAAGTACAATACATGGTAAAAGCTATTTTGGGTTTATCGGCTATTCCTAAACCAGATGATGCAGCCGATGCTCTCGCAGTTGCTATTTGTCATAGTCAAACAAGTCCAATGCTCAACACAAATCGAGTTTAAAAAATTAAAAATTTTTAAAATCAAAGGAGAAAGATTTATGATAGCTTATTTAATAGGTTATATTGCAGATAAAACAGAAAGTAATCTTGTCTTAGAAGTCAATGGAGTAGGTTATGAATTAACAATTTCATCAAATACATATAACACCTTACCTTTGCTAGGCGAAAAGGTTAAGATACTTACTTATATGGCTGTACGAGAAGATGATGTTTCATTATATGGTTTCTCTAGCAAAGAAGAAAAGGAATTATTTTTAAAACTCATTCAGGTAACTGGAATCGGCCCAAAGGTTGCTATTTCAATTTTGTCAGGATTATCTTTAAATGTTCTTGTTATAGCAATTTCAAATAAAGATATAAAAATGTTATCAAAAATCAAAGGGCTTGGAGCCAAGACAGCAGAACGTATTTGTCTTGAACTTAAAGATAAGGTTTCAGCTTTTCCACTTATAGATAAAGATGAAAACGTTGAGTTTGATGAAAGTGCAGTTCAAATGGCTACAGATACACTTATCGCACTTGGAATAAATAAGAGCGAGGCATATATGCTCGCAAGAGCAAATGCAGGCGAAAATGCAACCGCTGAAGAAATAATTGCAAAATCACTAAGGGGGTATAAAGGCTAATGGATGATAGATTTATAACAAGCACCAAAAACCTAACTGATGCCGAAATAGAAAATTCGCTTAGACCTACCAGTTTTGAGGAATATATTGGGCAAAGCAAAGTAAAGGAAGCTTTGTCAGTTTATATTCAAGCAGCAAAAACTAGAAAGGAAAGCCTTGACCATGTACTTCTATATGGACCTCCAGGACTAGGAAAAACAACTCTTTCTCACATAATTGCAAATGAGCTTGGCTCACAATTCAAAGTTACTTCAGGTCCAGCAATCGAACATGCAGCAGACCTTGCGGCAATACTTACAAACCTTAACCAAAATGATGTTTTGTTTATCGATGAAATACATAGACTCAACAAAACAGTGGAGGAAATCCTATATCCAGCCATGGAAGATTTTGCTCTTGACTTTATAGTTGGAAAAGGTCCCTCAGCAAGAAATATGCGTTTAAAAATCAAACCCTTTACACTTATCGGAGCAACTACACGTGCAGGTATGCTAACAAATCCACTTCGTGACCGATTTGGCGTAATATGCCGACTAGAATTGTACTCAACAGAAGAATTACAAATAATCGTAGAACGTTCAGCAAAAATTCTAGGATGCCAAATAGAAAAGGATGCAAGTATTGAAATAGCAAAACGCTCTCGTGGAACTCCACGTATAGCAAACCGCTTACTAAAAAGAATTCGAGATTATGCAGTGGTAAAAGGTGAGGGAAAGATAACAAAAGAAATTGCTGATGCAACACTTGAAATAATGGAAATAGATGAATTAGGTCTTGATTTTATCGACAGGAAGATACTATTATCAATAATCAATAAATTTGACGGAGGCCCTGTTGGACTGGATACATTAGCAGCTACAATCAGCGAAGATGCAACCACTATTGAAGACGTTTATGAGCCATACTTACTACAACTTGGATTTATTTCAAGAACACCACGAGGAAGAGTTGCAATGACACCTGCATACACACATCTTAAATTAACTCCGCCTGAAAAATAACAGAAAAAAAATAATTAAAACAAAAGTATCAAAATATGAAAAATAAAGATTTACTCAAAAAAAGTTCTTATTATTACAATTTACCAGAAGAACTCATAGCACAGTCGCCAGTTGAGCCAAGAGATAGCTCAAGGCTTTTGTGTTTCAATAAAAAAACAAAAAATATAGAACACAAAGTTTTTCACGATATTATAGACTATCTTCAAAAAGGAGATATTTTAGTTGTAAATAACACTCGTGTTCTTCCAGCAAGACTTTTTGGCTATAAAGATACAGGTGCAAAAATAGAAATTTTGTTACAAAAACGT
>CARFEX010000022.1:2772-8091 GCA_948971535.1 uncultured Eubacteriales bacterium
AAAAGAATGGGAGGTAATAGCTAAACCATTTAAAAGACTTAAAGAGGGGACAAAAGTCACATTTAGTCAAACACTTTCTTGTACAATAACTTCAAAAGCAGATTATGGCTCATGTACAATTAAGTTTGACTTTGACGGAGTGTTTGAACATCGTCTAAGCGAAGTCGGTCAAATGCCTTTACCACCATATATACACGAAAAACTCAAAAATAAAGAAAGATATCAAACAGTGTATTCAAAAATTGAAGGCTCTTCAGCAGCACCAACAGCAGGATTGCATTTTACCAATGAACTAATACGAAAAATAAAAGAGAAAGGTGTAGAAATTATTGAAGTTTTACTGCATGTTGGCTTAGGAACGTTTAGACCAGTAAAAGAAGATAATATTCTTGAACATAAAATGCACAGTGAGTACATCGAAATGAGCGAATACAATGCAGAAAAACTTAATAAAGCTAAGTCAGAAGGTAGACGTATTATTGCAGTAGGAACAACATCTGTCAGAGTGCTAGAAAGTGCATGTAATGATGAGGGGATAATTTTACCTCAGAAAAAAGAAACAAATATATTTATTTATCCTTCTTATAAGTTTAAAATAGTTGATGCGCTTATCACAAATTTTCACTTACCAGAATCCACTTTGATCATGTTAGTTTCAGCTTTTACAGGTTATAGTGAAACAATGTCAATTTATAATACTGCAGTACAAGAAAAGTATAGATTTTTCTCATTCGGTGATGCGATGTATTTATATTAATTTGCATACTACTACAATATTTAGTATAATGTCTTTTGTACAATCACCAATATAAAGTTTAAGAAATAAAAATCAATAAAAGAGGATAGAATGGAATTTAGTTACGAAATAATCAAAGAGTGTCCTATAACTGGTGCAAGAGCTGGTGTTTTTCACACTCCACATGGAGATATAGAAACGCCTATATTTATGCCAGTAGGTACACAAGCTACTGTAAAAGGACTTAGGGTTGAAGACCTTAATGCTATGCAAGCTCAAATTATACTTTCAAATACCTACCACTTGTATTTAAGACCAGGTCATGAAATTGTCAAAAAAGCAGGTGGGCTTCATAAATTTATGAACTGGAATAAACCTATTTTGACAGATAGTGGTGGGTTTCAAGTCTTTTCACTTTCAAAATTACGCAAAGTGACCGATGATGGTGTTGAATTTCGCTCTCATATCAATGGTGAAAAGCATTTTATAACTCCAGAAAAAGACATGGAAATACAAGAAGCTCTTGGTGCAGATATAATTATGGCATTTGACCAGTGTACAGAGGCAGGAGCAAGTTATAGTGAAGCACTCGAAGCAAAACGTAAGACAAAATTATGGCTTGATAGATGTGCAAAAGCTCATACCAATCCAAAACAGATGCTTTTCCCAATAGTACAAGGAAATATTTATAAAGATTTACGTGCGGAGTGTGTACAAGATTGCTTACCACATGCAAAATGCGGCATTGCTATAGGAGGCTTATCTGTTGGTGAAGAAAAAAGTGTTATGTATGAAATACTTGAGCAGTTAAATCCTCTGTTACCTAAAAATCAGCCACGCTATCTTATGGGTGTTGGCTCTCCAGACTGCCTTGTGGAAGGCTTTGCAAGAGGTATTGATATGATGGACTGCGTTTTACCAACTAGAATAGCTAGAAATGGTACTGCTTTTACCAAAAAAGGAAAGTTAGTAGTGAAAAATTCAGCTTTTAAAGATGATTTTACACCTATTGAAGAGGGTTGCCACTGTTACACATGCAAAAATTACACTCGAGCTTATATCAGACACCTTATTAATGCTGGCGAAATGCTTGGTGCAGAATTACTTTCTATTCATAATTTACACTTTCTTATAAACCTCGCTCACGAATGCCGTGAAGCTATTTTGGGTGGTTATTTTAAAGAATATTACGACAATTTTAAAGCAAATTACGACCTATCAAAATCAAGATTTTAGAAAATAATGCTTTTATTATTAGAATATTTCATTCTTGACAAAAATCTTTTATGTGTTATAATAAAAATGCAATAGGAGAAAATTATGGCTGATTATATTCAAAAAAAAGCATATCTTCTTGGTTATGGACACCTTGACTACATAGCTCCCGAATATATACTTTTCGGAAGCAAGAGTTCTGCAGAATCTTTTTAAAAAAAATATGTGATAAAGTCGGCGAAAAAAAAATTGAAGATTTATGATTGTTCAGTCAAAATATCATCCAAAGACTCATCCGATTGGGGATGGGCACGATGGGAGATTTATCAACATACAAGAGGCGGCTCGGAATTTTATGAAAATATGACTGAATTTGAAAAAAATAATAACGTTGATCGTAAAAAGCAAATTATTTTAAAATATTTTTTCGGCTGTCTTGGACGCATTGAAATTATTGAACCATTTTATCAAACTGGTTCTCCTACTATGTCATATTTCGATTTTGATACAGTGAAACAAATGTTTGATAAATTTTTACCAGATGATGAAAACGCGCCTATAACTCCTATTCGTTGTACTGCTTATTCTCCAATACATAAACGTCGTTTGCAAGAAGCTCTCTTTTTGTTGCCAGAAAAAGAAAGAACAAATTTTATAAATTTAAGAAAAATTTTTAACAATGAAGTTATTCCTATGGTTGAAACACTTGAAAAAGAAGGGGATAGAAATATAGAAATTGAAATGTAAGCCAATTTTAAAGAATATTACGACAATTTTAAAGCAAATTACGACCTATCAAAATCAAGATTTTAGAAATTGAATAAACGCTAGTAAAGAAGAATTTATTTCTTCTTTTTTTGTTTAAATTTTAAAATAAAACACACAAAAAATTGTCAAAAATTAACGAAAGAATAAAGTTTATTTTTCTTGCTTTAAAATTGTTTGACTTAAAAGTATATATATTTTATAATTAACTTGTATAGTGAAAACTATAAATTAAAAGGGGAAAAGATGAACAATATAAGTATGTTAGGCAATTCTGCTATAACTGCTGGTGTTGTTAGTGGAGTGCTTGCGCTTATAGTGGGTGCCATTCTCGGAATTTTACTTTTCAGACTAATTGTCAATAAGAAAATTGATAAAAGTAAATCAAATGCAGTAAAAATCATAGAAGAGGCGTATGCTGAAGCAAAAAGCATAAAAAAAGAATCTCTATTTGAAGCTAAAGAAGAGGCTCAAAAAATCAGAGATGAAGCTAACAGCGAAGCAAAAGAACGCAGAGCTGAAATTGCAAAACAAGAGGAAAGGATAGACCAAAGAGAGGACTATATTTCTAAAAAAGAACTTTCTATCGATACAAAACTTGCTCAAATTGAAAATGATAGGGAGAAACTTGAAAGCGAAAAAGTTAAGCTTTCAAATGAAATTGAAGAACAAGGAAAAATTAGAGAAAAAATGCTAGGCGAGCTTGAAAAAATATCAGGACTTAGCAAAAAGCAAGCAAAAGATATGCTTATCGAAAACGTGACTGAAGAAGCTAAAAAAGATGCTGGAATTATGGTTAAACGTATTGAAGATGAAGCAAAAGAAATGGCAGACCGTAATGCAAAAGAAATTGTTATGGGCGCTATTCAAAAATGTGCAACAGAGATTTCTTCTGAAATGACTATCACATCTGTAGCACTTCCAAATGATGAAATGAAAGGTCGCATTATTGGTAGAGAAGGTAGAAATATTCGCTCAATCGAAAGTATGACAGGGGTTGAACTTATCGTTGATGACACACCAGAAATCATCACAATTTCAAGCTTTGACCCTATTAGAAGAGAAATCGCAAGACTCTCGCTAGAAAAACTTATTGTTGATGGAAGAATTCATCCAGCAAGAGTTGAAGAAGTTGTTGAAAAAGCAACAAAAGAAGTTGAACGAGTGACAAAAGAAGCAGGTGAAGAGGCTTGCAACAAAGTTAACATTTACAACTTGCATCCAGAACTTATTAAAGTTTTAGGAAGACTAAAGTATCGTACAAGCTATGGTCAAAATTGTTTAACTCACAGCATTGAAACATCAATTATTGCGGGGCTTATCGCAACAGAACTTGGTGCGGATGTTATGGTAGCAAAACGTGGAGGACTACTTCACGATATCGGAAAAGCACTTGACCATGAAATAGAGGGCACACACGTTTCAATCGGTGTTGACCTTGCAAAAAAATATAAGGAAACTGAAGAAGTTATACATTGCATAGAAGCTCACCATGGCAATGTTCCATTCAAAAATATAGAAGCAATAATAGTTCAAGTTGCAGATGCAATTTCAAGTACAAGACCTGGTGCAAGACGAGAAAGTTTTGAAAATTATATTAAACGTCTCGAGCAACTTGAAGAAATATCAAATAGTTTCAAAGGTGTAGAAAAATCGTATGCAATTCAAGCAGGAAGAGAAGTTCGTATCATCGTTAAACCAGACCAAATTTCTGACAATGATGCAATGTTCCTCGCAAAAGATATTGCAAAACGTATAGAAAATGAAATGCAATATCCAGGACAAATCAAAGTTAATGTTATTCGTGAATCAAGATTTTCAGACATTGCAAAATAGTATTTTTAAAATAAAAAAAGGTTAATTATTTCATAAGATATTATCTAATATAAATTAATCTTTTTTTATTTATAGTTTTTGAAATTGAAATAAACTTTTTTGACAATTTTCGCATAAATTAAACTTTTTTTGAATATCGTTTAATATGGAAAATTTATTAAACTTCTTTCAGAACAACTTTGCTACATGTGTATGGCTTGCATGTATATTGGTCGCACTAATACCAACATTGGAAAGCAAAATTGCTATTCCATTTGCTATGAGTACTACCATTTGGGGCACAAATGCCTTACCAGCAGGATTTGCCTTCTTATTCGCATTTATTGGTTCTATTTTACCAAGTGCATTTGCTTTTTGGATAGGCAAAAAAATAAATAAACATACAACTGGCTTCATATCTGAAAAATTTGCAAAACGCTATGTTAAAAAAACTGCTTTGATAGAAAAACAAAGTAATGTATTAAAAAAATATTCATTGCTTGCAAGCTTTGTGGCAATACCATTACCTTTAACAGGTGTTTGGACGGGTAGTTTAATTGCAGGAATTTGCAACTTGAAAACAGGGTATTCTTTAATTTCTATTGTTATAGGTTCATTAATATCTTGCGGAATTATTACTTTACTTTGCACAGTTTTTGAAAATTCAATAACCTATATTTTACTAGCTTCAATATTAATAATTATTTCATATTTAGTAGTAGATATTTTAATAACAATTCTTAAAAAGATAAAACTAAAAAAGAGTAGTAATTAATTACAACTCTTTT
>CARFEX010000022.1:8101-9945 GCA_948971535.1 uncultured Eubacteriales bacterium
TTCTCAATTTATCTCCAATATTTTATAAGCAAACTACGTTTAGTATAATATCTAACAGGCAACAAGATTAAAAGTATACTGATTGGCAATATCAAAGTGTTAGCAAAAAGTGCAAAGCTCTCTACGTTAAATCCAAAAGCATAATTTAATCCTACTACTGCGCCAATTCCAACAAGTGTAGAAAGCCAAATCAACCATTGAGGTGTCATAGGGGAAGGTTCCCAACTTGAATACTTAGCATTATTATAAGCTTTAACAATCACATCAATCCCATAAGCGAATGGAAGCAATAGATATAAAAACGCTGTAACCGCATTCATATTATTAGTTAAATATAAAGCAGTGAATATTCCAGCAGATGCAATTAACATTAGCACAAAAGTTATTGAACTAGTTATGAGCATAAGTTTGTTCGTATTGTGATTTAACTTTTCATTTGACTTTTTATAACTCTTAAAAGATATGTTTTGTTCTCTATAATAGCCTTCCAAATCTTCATAATCATATAAGTAGTCTGAAGGTACTTCATCAACGTTAGAAGTCCTACTCTTTGAGTAAATTCTTGAAATAATCTCCTTATGAGAAGGGTCAATATTTACATCACGTTTTGGAGCAGGGAGTTTTTGTTCTTTCATTGAAGAGGTATGTACATAAGAATGAGTGGAGTTTTCAAGTTTTAATCTAGGAGGTTCTATCATTCTAGCTTTGGCTACATCTTTTTCATCAACTCTGCCAGTAATAAATATTCCGTCATCATAAATCTCATCTTGCTTTTGGGTCTGAGTTTCTTCTTTGACAGTTTCTTTTTTCATTATACTAGCAAATTGTTCATCACTAAGTCTACCATATTTATTTTTATTTTCTAATAATGAATTTTTAAATTGTTCTACTTTTTGTTTTGTACGTTCATCAGACACTTGAAGAGGGTCTTCTACAGTCATAGCAATTTGGTCTTCAGCAAAACTTCTTTTTTTGCGATACTTATTCATATCTTTTGATATATCGTAAATTCTACGATTATATTTTTCTATTTCGTAACCATCATTCTTATTTAAAAATACTGCATCAACATTTTCCTCTTGAACTTGCTTTTTAGTTTCTTGAGACTTATGAATAAGTGCATCACGAAGAGAATAAGTCTGTTCAGAAGTTGTGGTTTGTTGCTTGTCATCATTGTTCTCTGACAACATAGGGGAGTTTGATGAAATTTTTTCTTCGCTCAGTTCTTCTGTAATAGAAGTTTCCTTTAATAAACTTTCCTCAAGTTCACGTTTTTTTATCTCTGCAAGAACTGCTTGAAGCTTTAAAACTTGCTCTGCCTCAGCTTCCGTTTTGTCTTGCACAATATCTTCCTGTGCTGAGGCGGAAGAAGTTTCATTTTGTGTTTCTAAAGCGGAAAAATCAAAAAAGTCATTATCAAACATAGATTGGTTCTCTACATCTTCATGATTTGTAGGTAGATTTGTTTCAGTTTTTTCTAAAATAGTAGCATCCTGCACATTATTACTGTTTTCTTGTACATTATTTTTAACTTCTTGATTATATAAAAAAGTATAATCATTTTGATTAATAGGTTCGGTAAAAATAATCGGGGAATTATCCTCTCTAAAAGCTTTGAATACGTCAAAATGATTACGTTCAAATTCATCTTTTAATTCTTGATAAGTAACTCTTCCTTTTTCAGTAATGCTATAATATCTACGATTTGGACCAACATCACTACTGCGCATATAAGAAGATACTTGACCCTGTTTTTCCATGCGAGTCAAGTTTGAATAAACACTAGGTTTTTTAAGGTCAATATTACCATTTGAGCGCTCTTTAATCTCACTGATAATATCAAG
>CARFEX010000023.1 GCA_948971535.1 uncultured Eubacteriales bacterium
GTTGTTTGTCAAGTGATTGAAAAAAGATTATTTAATATTTTATTTGAGATATATTTTTAAAATAGAAAAAGTTAAGATAAAATTCGTCAATTCGACAAAAATTTAAAATCTTCACATTTTGTTTGTGGAAATTGTTTAAAAATGATAGAATGTAAAAATGAATGAATTACAAGAATTTTTAGTTAAAAAGACCAATGAAAAGCTTGCTAACTTTAATAAAAAGCTTATTTTCACTAAATTTCATGTGTATGGCATTCCTATTCCACAACTTAGAAGACAGGTTAAGTATTTGCATGATGAGCGTGGTTTAGTGTTTGAAGATATTTATTGTCTTTCACTTGAAGAGATTTTAGCTAAGGGGATAATCCTTAGTTATAAAAAAGAAGTAAGTGAAATTATAAACAAACTTCAAACACTTCTGCCTTACTTTGATAACTGGTGTAGTGTGGATGTAATTATAGGTTCTTTGAAAAAGTTGAAAGGTGACAAAAGTGCGTTTAAGTTTTTTAAAGAATGCTTAAAAAGTTCAGATGAATTTGTAGTAAGAACAGGTATAATCGGACTAATGAAATACTTTATAGAACCACAATATTTTAATGAAACTATTAAACTTGTGAACTTGGTCAATGCAGATAAGTATTATGTTAAAATGGCAAAAGCTTGGGCTTTTTGTGAGTTTTTTATTAAGAATTTTGATGAAACAATAAAATTATTTTCTAGTATCAAGGAATTTGATGTCAAAAGAATGACAGCTCAAAAATGCAGAGATAGCTTGCGTTTAAGTAAAATGCAAAAACAAAAAATAACAGATTTACTAAATAGTTAAAATATAAGGAGTAAAATATGCTTTCAAAAGTTAAAAGTTTAGGACTGCAAGGAATAGATGGATTTCCTGTGGATGTGGAAACAGATGTATCAAATGGACTACCAAAATTTGATATTGTAGGACTGGGTGATACCGCTATTAAGGAGTCAAAAGAAAGAGTTCGTACTGCAATAAAGAATAGTAATTATCAATATCCCATTTCAAGAATTACAGTCAATCTTGCTCCAGCAGATATTAAAAAAGAGGGTTCTATTTATGACCTTGCAATCGCTATTTCAATCCTTGCAACAAATGAAGAAAATAGACTTGGCAAAGATATAATGGAATATATTTATCTTGGCGAATTATCTTTTGAAGGTAAAGTTAAAAGAGTGAAAGGTGTATTGCCACTTCTTATTTCAGCACGTAACTTAGGATATAAAAAATTTATTATTCCTTCTGAAAATGCTATTGAGGCAGGTTTTATTGAAGGCATTGAAGTATATCCAGTTTCAGACCTTAGCACTTGTGTTGAATTTTTAAGTGGAGAAAAAATTATAGAAAAAGTCAATCCAAGTTCATTTCAATCAGTGATTTCAAAACATGAATATCCTCTTGATTTTTGCAATGTAAAAGGTCAAGCTGGTGCAAAGCGAGCACTTGAAATTGCGGCAGCGGGTGGACATAATTTACTTATGATAGGCCCCCCAGGAAGTGGAAAAAGTATGCTAGCCAAATGTTTTCCTTCTATTTTGCCAGACCTAACTTTTGAGGAGGCTTTGGAAGTAACAAAAATTCATTCTATATCAGGTGAACTAGACCTTAAATCTGGTATAGTGTCAACTAGACCATTTCGAAGTCCTCACCATACTGCATCAACGGTAAGTCTAACAGGTGGTGGAAATAATAGTAAGCCAGGAGAAATTTCACTTGCTCATAATGGAGTTTTATTTTTAGATGAACTTCCAGAATATACAAGACATACTATCGAAACGCTTCGTCAACCTCTTGAAGATGGTATTATCACTGTTGCAAGAGCAAATGCAACTATAGCTTATCCTGCCAATTTTACTCTTATTGCGAGTATGAACCCATGTCCATGTGGAAATTATGGTAGCAAGGATAAAGAGTGTCATTGCTCACCAGCTCAAATACATAAATATCTATCAAAATTATCTGGGCCAATTATGGATAGAATTGATATACATGTTGAGGTTGATAATGTTACTTATAGCGACCTTAAAAGCGAAAAGGAAGAAGAAAAATCTTGTTCTATAAAAGAAAGGGTTGATAGGGCAAGAGAAATACAATTAAATCGTTTTAAAAATTCAAAAAATTATTGCAATGCAAAAATGAGTGTTAGTCAAACCAAAAAATATTGTACTCTTGACAAAATGGGGGAAGAAATCCTTAGAAATGCTTTTGAAAAATTAAAATTATCAGCACGCGCTCATGACAGACTACTTAGGCTTGCTAGAACTATTGCCGACCTTGAAGGCGAAGAAAATATCAAACCTCAGCATATTGCCGAAGCAATAGGTTATAGAAGTTTGGATAGAAAATATTGGGGGTAAAAGTGAAAGAAAAAGAAAAACTCTTAGTGTTATTATCACAATTTGAAATAACCTATAAAAAAATTTCTAAAATAATAGAAATTCTTGATGAAGAGCTAAATATTGATAATTTTCTAAAAAATAAACAAATAAAAGAGCTATTTGATGAAAACTTATATGAAAATATCAAAATATGTGCAACTGATGCAAGAATAAAAAGTTATTTAAAAAATCTTGAAGAAAGTGAAATAAAATTAATAACAAAATTTTCAAGTGAATATCCAGAAAAATTGGCATGTATTCCTGATGCGCCTTTCTTTCTATTTTGTAAAGGTGATATTTCGTTACTCAGCCAAAAAGCTATAGCGATTGTTGGCTCAAGAGTACCGTCTAAATATGGAATGATAGTTACAGATAGATTTAGTGAAACTCTCGCAAAAAGCGGTATAGTTATAGTTAGCGGTCTTGCCTATGGTGTTGATAGTATTGCTCATCGTAAAGCTTTGGATGTTAATGGAAAAACCATAGCTGTTCTTGGCTCTGGATTTAATAATATTTATCCTTCTGCTCATCAGGACCTAGCAAATATTATTGCGAGTAAAGGTTTACTAATAAGTGAATATTGTCCGTCTATGAAAGCAACAAAATATTCATTTCC
The DNA here is from genome assembly GCA_948971535.1 of uncultured Eubacteriales bacterium. GTDB lineage: Bacteria > Bacillota > Clostridia > Christensenellales > UBA1242 > Caccovivens. The sequence goes on from CARFEX010000023.1 coordinate 3,017, forward strand.
ACAACGAAATAGAATTATCGCAGGACTTTCTGACGGTGTTTTGATTACAGAAGCGAGTATTAAAAGTGGCACAATTCATACCAAAGATTTTGCATTAGATTATGGCAAAGATGTTTTTGCTGTACCAGGGAATATAAATAGTGAAAAATCAGAACTCCCTAATGATATCATAAAAAGTGGTCAAGGTTATGCTGTTACATCACCAGAAGATATACTAGAAAAAGTGGATTTTAAGGTGCAAAACTATAAAAAAGTAGAAACAGTTCAGCTGTCTATTGAGGAGCAAACTATACTAAATTTGCTCTCTGACGGCGATAAAGATACCGATTTTCTTTCAAAAAATTGCAATTTTAATGTAAATATCCTGCTAAGTTATTTGACAACTTTGGAAATTCGTGGAATAATTAAAAGACTGCCAGGAGGTTTTTACTCTTTGGCATAGTCAATGGAGGAAATATTGAAACTAGTTATAATCGAGTCACCTTTTAAGAGGGAAGCTTTAAAAAAGTATCTAGGAAATGGCTATGATGTTTTTGCAACAAAAGGACATATCCGTGACTTACCAGCAAAATCTTTTGCCATAGATATGAGAAATAATTTTGAACCTAAATATGAAATAGTGCCAGAAAAAAAGGCATTGATTGATGAATTAAAGAAAAAAGTCAAGACCGCTGATGAAGTGCTTATCGCAACCGACCCAGACCGTGAAGGTGAAGCAATATCATGGCATATAGCAAACATACTTGGCTATCCAGAAGACAAAAAATGTCGTATACAATTTAATGAGATTTCAAAAAAGGCGGTTACCAAGGCTCTTGAAAGTCCTCGTCAGATTGATTTGAAACTTGTTGATGCTCAGCAAGCTCGTAGAGTACTTGATAGAATTGTGGGATACAAGCTTTCGCCAGTTTTATGCAAAAAGATAGCTCCAAAGCTCAGTGCAGGTAGAGTTCAATCTGTGGCTTTAAAACTTGTTGTTGATAGAGAAAAAGAAATTGAAAACTTTAAACCAGTTGAATATTGGCTTGTGAGTGCAACCCTTAAAAAAGGCAATTCACTTATTAAAGCGATGTTAGCAACTAAAAATAATAAAAAGTTAGAGTTGCATTCAAAGGAAGAAGTAGATAAGGTTTTAGAAGTTATTACAGGGAAAGATTTTTTAATAAAACAAATTAAAAAATCAAAATCAAAATCTCATGCTCCAGCACCTTTTACCACCTCAACTATGCAACAGGATGCTTTAAATAAACTTGGTATGAGCCTTAATCGTACTACTAGCTCCGCTCAACAATTATATGAAGGTGTTGAGGTTAAAGGTGAGGGAAAAATTGCACTCATTACTTACATAAGAACTGACTCAGTTCGTGTTTCAACTGATGCTCAAGAAGCATGCAGAAATTATGTAAAAGAAGTTTATGGTAAAGAGTTTATACCAGAAAAACCAAATGTTTATTCTACAAAGGGTAATGCTCAAGATGCGCACGAAGCTATCAGACCTATTTCTATGGAAATGACTCCAGAGCGAGTAAAAGAAACTTTAACTAGTGATAATTATAGATTATATAAGCTTATCTATGAGCGCTTTCTTGCCAGCCAAATGTCAGATGCTGAGTATGCAAACTGTACTGTCAATTTTGATGTTGAAGGCTATGGCTTTAAAGTTACTGGCAAGACCATGGAATTTCCAGGGTATACAGCTGTTTATAAAGAGTTTGTTGAAGATGACGGAAAGGATAGTTCCCTTGCAGGTAAGTTGCCACTCATGGAAGAGGGCGAAATTTTGCCTTGCAGCGAAATTATACCAGAACAAAAATTTACCAAGCCACCAGCTCGCTATACTGAGGCAGGACTTGTTAAAGCTATGGAAGAAAAGGGTATCGGACGTCCTGCTACTTATGCAGCAACAGTAACAGTTCTTACTGCAAGAGGTTATGCAGAAAAGGAGGGAAAGAGCCTTATTCCTACAACTCTTGGACGAAATGTTGTTGAGTATCTTGACAAGTTTTTCAGTTCGGTAATAAATGTTAAATTTACCGCACACATGGAACAACGTCTTGACGATATTGTAGAAACAGAAGAAGATTGGCATAATGTAGTAGCATCTTTTTGGGATGGATTTAGCGGACTACTTGAAAAGGCTGATGCTAGTGCGCTTAGCATGAAAGCTCCTCCGCAAGAAACTGACATAGTTTGTGAAAAATGTGGTGGGAAAATGCTGATAAGAGAGGGTAAATTCGGCAAATTCTTGGCTTGTGCAAATTTTCCAAAATGTAGAAATACACAAGCTTTGGCTAGTGAAGAAGAAAAGAAAATTGCAGGAGTTTGTCCTGAGTGTGGGGCAAATATGCTAGCAAGAAAAAGTAAAAAAGGCAAGTTATATTACTCTTGTGAAAAATATCCAGATTGCAAGTTTATGAGCTGGGATATAACAACAGGCAAAAAATGTCCTAAGTGTCAAAGCCCATTGATAGAAAAAGCAAAGGGTATAAAGTGCAGTAATCATGCTTGTGATTACAAGGAGAGCGATGAAATTTAACGTGCCAGTTGTCAATGTTATAGGTGCAGGTTTTGCAGGTATTGAGTGTGCTTTATTTTTGGCAGACCATGGCATAAACGTGCACCTTTTTGACGTCAAAAAAAATTTATATTCTTGCGATTGTAGTGATTGCGAAATTTTGGGTAGAGCTGAGGATAATCAAAAGTTTGCTCGTGACCTTTTGAGACAAGAACTTAAAATTTTGGGGAGCCATCTTGTAGAAAAGGAATTAGAATTATTATATAACGAAAAATGTCAAGGTTGTATTGCTAACAAATTGCTAGAATATGGCAACGAATTGGTAAAAAAACATAAAAGAATTGAAAGATTTGATATTTGTATAAATGAACTCAATTTAGAAGATGTCAATGTTGTAGCCACAGGCCCACATACACAGGGCTCTCTATTTGAATGGCTTAAAGACAAGTTTGGTTCGATGCGTTTTTATGATAGTTATCCTGTTTATCCTATCTTAAGTGGTGTGAAAGAAGAGGAATGTTATAAAAATGATAATGACAAATTTCTATATATCCCACTTGATTATAATCAGTATATAGAGTTATGCAATAATATAATAAAAGCAAGGAATTCAACACTTGAAAAAGGCAAAAAAATATCAAATGACCTTGCTTCTATTGAAGAAATGGTGATAAAAAATAAGGACTATTTAAAAAATAATATTCTTAGACCTGTTTTTCTAGAAGGTGTGAAAGAAAAACCATATGCAGTAATTAAACTTAAAAAAGTTGATAGAGGTTATTCATTAGAAGGCTTTGCAAGTTCCATGCCAGCTCAAGAGCAATATGAAATTATTGCATCAATAAAGCCACTTAGCGATGCAGTTGTGTTAAGAACAGGAAAGAGTAATGAAAATACATATATAAATGCTCCATATATGGTAAATCAAAATCTTCAATCACTTAAAAATGATAATGTATTTTTTGCAGGCAATATTGCAGGTGTTTATGGTCATGAGGAAAGCATGGCTCTTGGCATTTATGTGGGTTACAATATAGTGAGCATGCTCAATTATAGAGAAATCATACCTTTGCCAAAAGAAAGCTGTATAGGTGCGATGATAGCAAAAATAATTTCACAAAGTTCGTTAAAATTTGACCCAATTATCGCAAACTATGATATAATAGAAATTGATAAGGTCTACAAAACAGAAAAAGGTAGAAATGCTTATCTAATGGAAAGAAGTATTAAAGCATTAGAAAAATATAAGGAGGCTGTAAAAAATGGAAAGCATGTTTAGAGGAACTACAATCTGTGGTGTTAAAAGAAATGGGAAAATAGCAATAGCAGGTGACGGACAGGTAACTATGCAGAACAGTGTAATATTTAAAAATAACGCTAGAAAGGTTCGCCGTATCTATGATGATAAAGTAGTTATTGGCTTTGCGGGAGCGGTTTCTGACGCATTTTCACTTTGTGAAAGATTTGAAGGTATGCTTAATAAGTTTTCAGGAAATCTTATGCGTAGTGCTGTCGAGCTTGCTCAAACTTGGAGAGAAGACAAGGCTTCGCGTCAACTTGATGCACTTATGATTGTCGCCGATAAAGACCAACTTTTAGTTGTATCAGGAAATGGTGATGTTATTGAGTCTGACGAGGGGATATGTGCTATTGGTTCTGGGGGAAATTATGCTTATGCAGCAGCCAAAGCTCTTGTGCAAAATACCAAACTTTCAGCAAAAGAGGTAGCTCAAAAATCACTAGAAATAGCCAGTCAAATTTGTGTGTTCACAAATGGAAATATTATTGTTGAGGAGGTTTAATATGTTTACACCAAAACAAATAGTTGAAGAACTTGATAAATATATCATAGGTCAGCCTAAAGCAAAAAGAGCTGTGGCGATAGCACTCAGAAATAGATATAGAAGAAGCAAACTTTCAAAAGAAATGCGTGAGGAAATCACTCCAAAAAATATCATAATGAAAGGCCCAACAGGTGTTGGTAAAACAGAAATTGCAAGACGTCTTGCAAAACTTGTAAAAGCACCTTTTATTAAAATAGAAGCAACAAAGTATACCGAAGTTGGTTATGTAGGACGTGATGTTGAAAGTATGGTGCGAGACCTCGTTGAAGTTGCTGTAAGAATGGTTAAGGATGAACAACGACATGAGACTGAAAGCAAAGTAGCACCTATTGTCGAAAAAACTTTACTAAATGCTATCTGTGATGCAAAACGTAGCGAAGGGATAGATGTTGACAAAGATATAATACTTGGCGAGCTAAACAGTCAAAAGCTTGAAGAATATCAGATTGAAGTTTCGGTCATAGATAATCCAAAGCCAATTCTTCCTCTTGGTGGGCCAGAGATAAATTTAGGCTCAATGTTTGACGGACTTATTCCACCAAAACATAAAAAGAGAAAGATGACTGTGGCAAGAGCAAGAGAATTATTATTGCAAGAAGAGTGTGATAAAATTATCGACCAAGACAACCTCCATGCAGAAGCTATTCGCAGAACAGAAGAGGAAGGGATTATCTTTATTGATGAAATTGATAAAATTATTGGTAAAAGCGGTGGTTCAAATAGTCATGACGTTTCAAGAGAGGGTGTTCAAAGAGATATTTTGCCAATAGTTGAAGGTTCAACTGTTGCTACAAAATATGGTAATGTTAAAACAGACTTTATTTTGTTTATAGCCTCTGGTGCATTCCATGTTTCAAATATAGCTGATATGATACCAGAACTTCAAGGTAGATTTCCAATCAGAGTGGAGCTTGAAAATCTTAATAAAGAGGATTTTAAAAAGATACTCAGCGAAACAAAAAATTCTATTATTTTGCAGTATGCTAGCATTTTAAAAATTGATAATATAGATTTAAAATTCACTGATGATGCTATAGATGAAATTGCTGAAATGACAGTTGCTGAAAATGAAACTAGTGAAAATATAGGTGCTAGACGTCTTCATACAATTATGGAACTATTGTTGGAAGATATTTCTTTCAACGCAACAGGTGAACATCCTATGCTTGAAGTTAAAATAGATAGAAACTATGTTCAAAATGCTTTTAAAGAAACAAAACGCAAATATGACCTTAAGAAATATGTTTTATAGGTGAAAGGTTATGGATACATCACGAAATGAAATTCTTATCGGTGCGTTAGGTCAAGAAAAAATTAGCAATAAAAATGTTTGTATTGTAGGTGTTGGTGGAGTGGGTGGTTATGTTGCTCATATGCTCGCTCGTGCAGGGGTAGGGAAAATTACTATTATTGACTTTGATAAAGTTTCTTCATCAAATATAAATAGACAACTTGTAGCGAGTGTTGACACTATAGGGAAAAGCAAAGTAGAAGTTCTAAAAAAACAGCTTGAAAATATAAATACAGAGATAATCGTCAAAGCTATAGACCAAAAGTTGACCAAAGAGAATATTTTGTCACTAATTTGTGAAAAATATGATATAGTTGTTGATGCCATTGATAGTGTTGAGGACAAGGTTGCACTTATAGTATTTTGCAAAAAAAATGGTGTTCAAATAATTTCAGCAATGGGTGCGGGCAATAGATATATGATACCAAGATTTTATCTAACCGATATTTATAAAACACATGATGACGGTCTTGCTAAAATTGTAAGAAAAAAACTTAGAGAAGAGGGTGTTGATAGCTTGGACGTAGTAACTTGTGAAGACAAAGCTGTCAAAACAGGAGAGAAAACTATTGGAAGTATAAGTTACTTTCCAGCTATGTGCGGTATAACTATTTCTGCTGTGATAATTAATAAATTTTTGGAGGGGGAATTATGAAAATAATAAATGAAAATGAATTTAATGAAGTTACAAAGTCAGGTGTAGTATTGGTTGACTTTTTTGCATCTTGGTGTGGACCTTGCCGTATGATGGCTGTTATTCTTGAAGATATAGCAAAAGAAGTAGACGGTACAGCTCAAATTTATAAGGTAGACGTTGATGAAAGCGAAAGCCTAGCGAGAAAGTTCGGTATCATGTCTATACCTACACTTTTATTATTTAAAAATGGACAACTGGTTGAAAAACATGTTGGAGTTTGGCAAAAAGAAGATTGTATAAAGGCAATAAAAAATATTTAATAAACAAATTAAAAAAAAACACCGAAAAATTTCGGTGTTTTTTTTTGTGTTTAAATTTAAAATTATTAAAAATTATTGAGTTATCCACATTAAAATATTTGACGGGGGGGGG
>CARFEX010000024.1 GCA_948971535.1 uncultured Eubacteriales bacterium
GCTACACCATTTTCATCAAATGGCTTATCAGGTACATTATTATTTACAATAATTACACTTGTAACATTATTTATCTCATTAACCGAATATCTAATTGAATCATACATATATAGGTTTTCTATACTCGGATTATTATTGCTATCACTTACACCATATTCATAAATCAAACCTCTATAAAATTTCAAAGCATACTTTGCAAAATAATCTGAAAACTCTCCTCCGCCTTGAGAAAAATCGTAATGTTCAGGACGATATAAAACCTTGGTGGCATAGAGTGGTGCTATTCGGGTTTCTTTCATTTGGTCTAAAAAGTCTTCTTCTGAGATTTCACCATTTTCAAGTTTATCCAAAAGGTCTTGATAAGTATCACTCGCCATACCTCCAGCACAACCTGTAAAAAGAAAGGCAAAACAAAATACCATAAGAAAACTAAATATTTTTATCCATACACTTTTCTTCATAAATTTATTATATCCTATTTTTTATATAAAATCAATTATAAATACATTAAAAACAAAAAGAATAGCTTTTGCTATTCTCTTTCATAATCTTTTGTATTTTGATTTTCGTAAAGTGGTGGCAATTGGAATATAGCATTTTTTCCACCAAAAGTTTTATCACTTGTTATTGATATGCTTCCAAAATCAAAATCCTTACCTTCAACTAAACCATTTTCTTTCCAATTCTTAAATTCAAATATCATTTCAGGACTATTAAATGGCGAATTATTCGCTAATCTCATATAAAAATTAACCGACTGTAACTGATTATTTTCATTCAATACAAGTGCACTAGCAGACCATCTTATTCCATCTCCAAAATTATCAACAGCGGAAGATTGACTGTTTTTAGCATAGAATACATGATTTATTGTTCCGACTTTATCAAATGAAGTCAATATATCCCCAAAATCATCCATTCTTGTACTATCTAGCTCTTCATTTCTCTGCAAATTAACAGCTAAATAAAGTTCAGATTTTTCCATAGTAACTTGTTCTTTATTTGGAGCTTTATATTTATCTTTTTCACTATTCGTTAAAGAGTTATAGGCTGAAACTTTTTTCAAATAACTTGTTATTTGAATATCATTATCAAAGTTTACTGTCTTTTGAGCAAGTCTATAGTTTTTTTCAGTATCACTACTTGCATAATATTTTATTAGTGTATTTAAACTATTAGTATTTTCATCCAATTGCAAACCTACTATACTAAAATCACGTCCATTGTATAATGCTCCCCCACCTCTTTGTTCGGTAAAAAGTTCTTGACCATACATTGAAGTAAAGCCTGAAATAAGATTTGCAACTTGAGTTTCGTTCCACTCGCTAAGAGTATCACTAAATCCACTGATATCAAGTTCTTTATCTTCATCTGGTGTTGGGTCTACTGGTTTGTCTGGGTTTTCTGGTTCTCCTGGGTCCACTGGTGGGCCTGGTTCTGGCTCAGTTGGTTTTTCTGGGTCTTTATCTGGATTTTCTTCTCCATCGCCAGGGTTTATTGTTCCACCATTATTATTTTCATTATTATTGTTATTATCGTTGCTATCATTCTCATCATCTTTACCAAAGTCACAAGCAACCAAAACTGTAGATGCAGCAGTTAAAAGTCCTGCACCAGCAATTATTTTCATTGTCAAACCATTATTTTCTTTCATTGAAGTGAAAGCCAACTTGATTCTAGTTTTTAAATTTTCTATAGTAGAAAGTTTATATCCCTCTTCGTTTTTAAGTACTTCATTCTCACGTTTCTCTTCAAAACGATCTTGAGTTTTTTTCTTCATAATACACCTCTTGTTAATATTATACTATTCATTATTAGATAAATCAAGGGCTTTTTTCAAAATTAACTATAAAAAGCCGAGTTTTTCGCGTAAAAGCAGGCTATTTCGTCAAAAAATCTGCAGAAATTCACTGCAGATTTTTGTTAAGGAGAAAATTTTTCAAATAATTATATTTTTTGATAGTATAACACAAGAGTTGTATCTTCTACGAGTGGGAAGATTACGTTTGGATTTTGAGCGATGAGAAGGTTTTCATTGACCTTTGCTTCTTTTGCAACTTCCCAAGCATCCTTACCCTCTTCGGCAAACAATAGTTCCATAGCAAAGTCCTTTTCAGGATAAGCATCTAGGGTTGTAGCTTCACAGATTACGCCAGATACAACATTATGACAATAGTTTACAGTTGCTCTTACCTTTGCATCATAGTAAAGTTCTCTACCCTTTTTAGCAACAACATCAACGTCACAAAGCACAACATCAACAACCATAATTCCGTCAACATCTTCATGATTGAATTTATCAGAGATTACGAATGGTACTTCGATTTGTACACTGTTAAGATTATTTGTTTCATCATTAAGATAAACAGCATTAGTTTTTGCGATACCTTCGATAACAACTTCGCCGTCTTTAATATATGAGTTGCTAACGGCAACACTATTTCCGCCTACAAAGATAAGCTTATCAATACGAGGCTTATCTTCTTCAAGAGTGAGCGAGCCGTCAATTTTACCTTCAACAACCTCGCACATACAAACTGCTGTCATATCAAAAGAGGTGGTGTTAACTTTAAGTTCATTTGCTGTACTATAAAGGTCTTTGATAACACTTACAGTTGCAGGCATATAGGCTTTAACTGTGAGCGATACTGGTGAAGTTACTACTATTTTTGTACCCTTTTCACTCTCTTCAACTGAGGTATTAAGGCTATCTTTTCTAATAGATGCATAAGCTTCAACAAGGCTATCTCTTGTCACACCGTCAAGTTCTACCTCTTGTTTAAATGAGTCATAGATATAAGAGCTTTCAAACTTATCGTCATCAGTAAGATACAAAACTCTTGAAACCACATCGCCACTTACAGAAACAAAATTCACACCGCTTTCTACATTTTTTACGAGAACTTGGCTTTCTGTTAATAGGATTTTCTTAACACCGCCACGAGCAAAAACTTCGCCAGTGCTAGAAAAGATTTCGTTACCCTCGCCGATAAATTTGATTATAGAAATTTTCTCTTCTTTATAGCAGATATTTTCATCGTTTGTACGGATACTAGAGATTTCTTGACATGATATAAGCTGACCTGACTGTTCGAGTGTAATTGCAATGCGGACACTATCACTAGATGTCAAACTCACTTCACTGTCTATAACTTTTACACGAATGATAGCTTTTTGACCTATCGTAATTCTTTCATCATCAAACTTTGAGGTAAATGCTATATTCTCTTTTGCCGTTTCAACGCAACCATCGTCAGTCATATAGAGAATGCAAACTTCTATTGTTCCGCTATAATTTATAGTGCCGTTGAGTACTTCATAAGAGTTGACACAAGCATCGCTACTAATTGCAAGCACCTTTGACGCATTTGCAACAGCTACACTGCCGTCAACTGTAAAATCTCCTTTGTTTAGCTTTTCCTTTTTCACAATGTCAAAATTATTGTTTTCAAATGCCATTTTCCCCTCCATGTCTACGAGATATATTTACTCGTCCATAAATGAAAATATGACTAAAATGTATAAAACTTTTTGAAAATGGCAAAAAAGATTTTAATTAAAGGAGAGAAATATGCGAAAAATTAATTTGGGACTCGATGAAGTTAAAGAAAAAATATCAAACCTCAAAGGCAATAAGGTTGAAATGAATATAAATCGTGGAAGAAAAAAAGTTGACACCATTAACGGCACAATCAAGGACTGCTATCCAAGTGTTTTCACTGTAAAACTTGATGAGCCAAAAAGCCAAATACAAACCTTTTCATACTTTGATGTGCTTTGTGGCAATGTGATAATATTATAGTAATTTTATTATTTATTAATATAATGAGATATTAAGATAATATTTTTATAATTATTAATATTAATCAAAAATATAGTTATAGAAAATATTGATTTTAAATTGACTTTTGAAATTAAAAAAGAGGTTTATTTTTTAACCTCTATTTTTTGAGTTCTGCTATTGCGGACTTCTTGTTTGTAGCAGAAAATACATAGTTACCGCTAACCAAAATATCAGCGCCAGCATCAACTACTTGTTTTGCATTTTGTTTGTTTATTCCGCCGTCAACCTCTATTTTTAAGAGCAGATTATTTTCTCTTCTAAACTTGTCACACTCTTTAATTTTGTCAAGCATTTCAGGCATAAATTTTTGTCCACTTAATCCTGGTTCAACACTCATAATAAGTAGTATGTCTATATCAAAAGCATAAGTTTTGATTTCATTAAATGATGTTTGAGGTTTGATAGCAAGTCCTACAAGAAGCTTTTTGCTTTTTATCAGTCTTATAGCCTTGATAACATCCTCTTTGTTTGAAAATGCTTCGTAATGCACAGTTATAATATTTGCACCAGCTTCAGCATACTTGACAATCTCTTTCATTGGTTCTTGCACCATAAGATGAACATCGAGCATAAGAGATGTGTTTTGATTTATATTTGAAACCATTGTACTATTGTAAGTTTTGTTTGAAACAAAAATACCGTCCATAACATCACAATGAAGCATGTCTGCTAGTTCGCTCATTTTTTTTGCATATTCAACTATTGATTGAAAATTTTTCACTGGGTCAGTGGAAACAGAAACACAAACGTTTTTAGCCATAATATTCTCCTAATAAGTTTTGATTGATTTTAATTCTTGTAAAAGTTTTAAATAGTTTTGATAGCGTAATGAAGAAATCTTACCTTCATTTACAGCCTTTATTATAGCACAATCTTGACTGTTTTGGTGCAAACATGTTCGAAATTTACAAAACTTTCTAAACTCCAAAAAATCTGGATAGTAGCTAGACAGTTCTCTATAATCAAGTTTCATTATCATACCAAGCTCGAGCATAGAAAAACCTGCAGTATCGGCAAGAAAGCCCTTTTCAAGCGGGTAAAGTGATACTAAACGTGTTGTTTGTTTTCCTCTTGCAATCTTTTTTGATAGGTCTCCCACTTCGGTAAAATTTTCACCAAACACAGAATTAATGAGTGAAGATTTGCCTACCGCACTTTGCCCCGCAAGAGCACAATTACCTTCAACAAGTTTATTGAAAATCTCAAAATTGTCTTCTTTTGCTGTTAGAAGATGCACTTTTAATACTTTTTTATATATTTTTTTAATTTCTCTTGTAAATTTATCATCAGCGATATCTATTTTATTTATCAGTAAAACGGGTTCAATTCCTTTGATAAAACAATAGAGTATAATTTTGTCTACCAATAAAAAATCTGGTTTTGGGAGCGGTGAAACAACAATAAATAGTTTATCGAGATTTGCAAGCGGTGGACGAATTAAAAAATTTTTGCGTGGACAGACTTTATCAATTCCGTCAGAAAACTCGACATAGTCACCAACATAAAGTCCCTCTTTTTTTATTTTCCCTCTTGCTTTTATTTCAACAATTCTTCCGTCTGAATTAATTGTGAATATATCTGCATTTTTTTTTGTAATAACCCCTTTCACTATTCCTCCATAAGAATTTGATTGCGAAGTTGTCCGCACGCCCCACCTATATCATCACCCATAGTTCTACGTACTGTTGCTGAGATAGAAAATTTTTCAAGCTCTTGTGCAAAAAGATAACATTCCTTTCGAGTAGCATCTACAAACTTTCGTTCTTTAACTTTATTTAGCGGTATAATATTTACATGACAACTAAAACCTTTTAGTAAATTCGCAAGTTCCTCTGCATGCAAAAGCTTGTCATTTACATCTTTAATAAGAGTGTACTCAAATATAATTCGTCTGCCTGTTTTATTAAAATAATATTTGCAGGCATCTATAATTTCATTTATTGTATACCGCTGTGCTATAGGCATAGAAACACGGCGAACTTCGTCATTAGACGCATGAAGTGAAATAGTTAAGGTAATCTTAAATCCATCATCAGCAAGTGCATATATTTTATCTACTAACCCACATGTCGAGAGTGATATATTTCGCTCGCTTATATTTAAACTATCTTCACTGTTTATAAGCTTTATAAATTTCGTCACATTTAAATAGTTGTCAAGTGGCTCGCCACTACCCATTAAAACGATATTTGTTATTTTTCTCTCCTTGCTGTCACCACCAATATCACGGTTTACAAGAAAAGCTTGTCCTAATATTTCCCCTGCACTTAAGTTTCTAATAAGTCCGTGAAGTGTTGAAGCACAAAACTTGCACCCCATACGACAACCTACTTGCGTTGAAATACAAAGTGTATTACCATATTTATATTTCATCAGTACGCCTTCGACTATATTGCCGTCATCAAATTTGTATACATATTTTATAGTACCGTCAGCACTTATGTATTTTCTAAAAATTCTATACTTTGGATAAAATTCTTCAATTTGCTTTTTTATAGAATTAGAAATAGTTGTGATTTCTTCTAGAGTTTTGCCCTGAATAATTGCATCATAAATTTGCTTGCCTCGAAATTCTGGCAAACCTTGTTCTCTAACCCATGCTTTTAATTCAGTTAAACTCAAATCAGATAAAATCAATTTATTTTCTTTCCTTCTAATTTCATTCCGTTTAAGAAATCCTTTGCGCTAACCATTTTGCCATTTTTAGATTGAAGTGAAAGTATTTCTATTGCACTATTGTTACACTTAAGCACAATTCTCTTTGGTAAATTTTTTGCTAGACCGTTTTGGTCAAATTCAAAGTTTTCCTCACTTGCATCTATTAATTTTTCAATCTTAACTCGCTCACCATCAATCAAAATAAAACATCCCATTTCATTTAATGCTCGTGTCTTATTGACCAAAGTTTGTGCATTATAATTCAAATCTATAAAGCAGTCCTCTTTGCTCAACTTTTTGCAAAAAGTAGCTTTTGTATTATCTTGCTTTTTTGCATTTGCAAGCATATTATCAAAATTGTCAAGCAGTTTAACTAAAAGTTCTCCACCAAGTTCGGCAAGTTTTGTTTCTAAACTAGTATAATTGTCGCAAAGATTAATGCTAACTTTTTCTTGAATTAAAATATCACCTGCATCAACTTCACGCACAACCTTCATGATAGTTACTCCACTTTCACAATCACCATTTAAAAGTGCACTTTGAAGAGGTGTTGCTCCACGATAGCTAGGAAGCAATGAAGGATGAACGTTTATGCAAGGCTTAATTGCCAAAAATCTTTCTGTTAAAATTTGACCAAAAGATGCAGTTACAGCCACGTCATAATCAACTTTTTCCACTTCATCAAGATGTTGGCAAATTTTATCAAAATCTAATACCTTGATATTGTTTTCTTGCGCAAAAGATTTTAGCTCTGTGGGTTTAAGTTTGTGTCCTCGTCCACTTGGTCTATCAGGTTGAGTTGCAATCGCCACCACTTCATGAGAAGAAGTAAGTAGTTTTTTTAACACCATGACAGAAAACTTGGGAGAACCTAAAAACAAAATTTTCATCTTTTCTCCTACTTTTTAAAATATTTATCTTTATCTAAACTCTTATCCACAAACAATATTCCGTCAAGGTGGTCAAGTTCATGACAAACACATCTTGCCAGCATTTTTTCACCAGAAAGCACAAATTGATAACCATATCGGTCATAAGCTTCGACAGTCAATTTGTATGGTCTTTTAACTCTACCATGGAAAGAGCCTACACTAAGACAGCCTTCTTCCTCAATATCCTCACCATCTTGGAAGGTGATTTTTGGATTGATAAGCTCGGCATAAAGACCATTAACATCTATTACAACACAACGCCTTAATACACCCACTTGAGGAGCAGCAAGTCCCATACCATCGTTTTTATACATGCTTTCCTTCATATCATCGAGAAGTTCCCATAAATCTTCATCAAAGTGTTTAACTGGTTTAGATTTTTTTCTAAGCAGTTCATCTCCAATTTTAACTATTTTTCTAACAGCCATATTTTCTCCTAACTTAAATTTTGTGGATTAACCTCAAAAAACACACTAGTCTTTGAAGCTTTATCTACAATTTCAAAAATATCCTTCTCTATTTGCTCTGCAAATTCTAGTTTCATTCTGACTATTATTTGATAGCGATATTTATCTTGTATGCGTTTTATAGGCGACTTCATTGCATCAAGATAGAAGAATTGGTCTGGATATTTTACTTTTAGTTTGTTTATTTCATTATAACATACTTTTAACAGCTCACGAACATAATTTTCATTTTTATCACTAAAAAGTATGCGTAATATTCTAGAAAAAGGTGGAAATTGTGCCGTCTGACGAATATTTTCCTCTTTTCTAAAAAAACCTTTGTAGTCATAGTTTGCAACAAATTTATATACGTAGTGGCGTGGTGCATAAGTTTGAAGTATAACTTTGCCTTCGTTTCCACCTCGCCCAGCTCGCCCACTCACCTGAGTAATCAGTTGGAATGTGCGTTCAGTACTGCGATAATCTGCATGAAATAAACTTTGGTCTGCATCAACAATCCCAACTAAAGTAACATTTTCAAAATCGTGCCCCTTTGCAATCATTTGTGTTCCAACGAGTATTGCAGGTGTGGTATTTTTAAACTCTGTCAAAATCTTATGATGCGCATTTTTAGTTGAAGTTGTATCATTGTCCATTCTAAGCACTTTCACTCCAGAAAACAATTTTTCAAGTTCTGCAACAACTTTCTCAGTCCCAACCGCACCCTGCTTTATATGTTCGCTACCACAACTAGGACATCTATCCAAAACTTTAAATTGCTTTCCACAATAATGACATTTTAGTCTATTATCTTCACGGTGATAAACCAAACTTACATCACAATCGGTACATTTTGCTATATAACCACATTCTCGGCAACGCATAAAAGAAGAATATCCTCTTCTATTAATAAATAGCATTGCCTGCTTGTTACTATTTATCACATTTGCAAGGTCAGCGACAAGCTGTCCTGAGAAAATAGACATATTTCCTTTTCTAATCTCGCCAACCATATCGACAATTTGTATAGCAGGGAGTTCTTTACCATTTGCTCTAACAGGCATTTCAACAAGCACATACTCCCCCTGTTTTGCCTTTTCATAACTTTCAACACATGGTGTTGCAGAGCCTAGAACAAGCGGACAATTATTATACTTTGCACGAAAAGAGGCTACATCATGAGTTGAAAATCTAGGATTGCTCTCTGATATATAACTTTGCTCATGCTCCTCATCAATAATAATTATTCCCAAATTTTCAAGTGGCGCAAAAATTGCAGAGCGTGCTCCGATAGCAATTCTCGCCTCCCCCGAAAATAATCTTTTCCATTCATCAAAACGTTCGCCTGCAGAAAGACCACTATGCAAAATAGCAACTTCATCTCCAAAGCGATTTTTAAAATGAGAAAATATTTGTGGTGTAAGCGAAATTTCAGGAACTAGCATAATGGCATTTTTACCATTTTGCAAAGCTTTACTAATAAGGTGCATATATACTTCTGTTTTTCCAGAACCAGTAACCCCATGCAAAAGATAGGTTTTATTATCCCTTATTATTTCAACAGCATTGCTTTGAGAATAGTTAAGTTTAACTTTTTTATCCTCTGCCTCAATACAAAGAGGCTTTCTTTTCTTCTCTTTTTTAATTTCTACTACAAAACCTTTGTTTACTAATCCTGTAAGTGCACTTCGTCCAAAAAGTTCTATTAAAGTGCTTGACCTCTCACATTTATGAATTTTAAGATATTCTACAAGCTCATCTTGCTT
>CARFEX010000025.1 GCA_948971535.1 uncultured Eubacteriales bacterium
GATATTGCTTTTTGTTATCAAAAACAAAAAACTGCCCTACGACAGTTTGTTTTTTTGTTTGTGAATTAAAAAACTATCCCCTAAAATAGAGATAGTTTTTATAATTATAAAATTACATAGTATAATTTAGGCTTCAACCTCAGCCACTTTTTCTTGCATTTTAACCTTTGATTGTCTTTCTTTTTCAAAATCGAATTTAACTTCAGGTGTCATGCAACAATTTTTATAATAAGAAATACCTGTTTTTAGAATCATTTTTATTTCCTCCGTTTCTGACTATACTATAGCATACTTTTTAAAATTTGTAAATACCTTTTTGAAAAATTTTTTACATTTTTTCTGGCACTTCAATTCCTAAAACATCTAGTGCTTGAGTTAATGATTTTTTAACAAGGTTTAGAAGATTTAAATAACTTGATTTTTTTATCAAATCACTTTCACTCAATATTTTATGATTATTATAGAAAGTTGAAAATGCAGATGCTAAGTCATAACTTGCTAGGCAAAGGTTATTCAAACTTTTTTCTTTATAACATACTTCATAAGATGAATTGAGTTTCAAAATCTTGTATAGAATATCTTTTTGTTCTTCATTATAGATTTCAAAATCATTAGTCTTAACATCGGTTTTATTAAGAATAGAGTTTATCCTACATACTGTATATTGAAGATATGGACCTGTTTTACCTTCAAATGACAAAAATTTATCAAGGTCAAAAAGATAATCCTTTCCAACATTGTTTGAAAGGTCGCCAAACTTCATTGCACCAACACCTATTTTTAGAGCAAGTGCATCATCATACTCCACACCATTTGATTTCAACTTTTCTCCCGCTTTGGTTGTAAGCATTAAAATTATATCTTCTAATTTCAGTGTATCACCAGAACGTGTTTTAAAAGGCTTTCCGTCTTCGCCATTCATTGTCCCATGACCAATATGCAAAAGTTGTTGATTTTCAGGAGATATCCCAGACAACTTGCATACTCTAAAAACTTGCGTAAAGTGCATGTTTTGTCTTTGGTCGGTTATATACTCTATTCTATCAAGATTTTTATAAGTTTTATTTCTCATATATATTGTTGCAATATCTGTTGTTGCGTAAAGCATTGCACCATTGTATTTTTTGATAATTGCTGGTGGCATTGGATTTTTATATCTTTGCGGTTCATCTTCGCTTTTCTTTGGAATAGGTATATTTTCATTTTCGTTTGCGACATCAACAATTAATGCTCCACCACTTTCTCTAGTAAGCCCCTTGTCCACAATTCGAGTTATTGCATCGTCTATATAATCAGCACAATCACTTTCGCCATTCCAAAGGTCAAACTCTGCACCAAGAGCTTTATAATTCTCTTTAATTTTTACAACAGAAACTTTTTTGATTTCTTGATAAATCTGATAAAAAGGTTCTTCTTTGTGTTGAATTTTTAGAGTCCATTCTTCTGCTTTCTTTTTAAATTCTTCATCAACATTTTTTCTAGCACTCGCTTTTGGATATGCCTCATTAAGCATTTCGAGTGTTATTTCATATTTCTTATCGGTTTTTCCAAAATAAAAATCTAAAACTCCATCTTCATAAAGTTGAAGCTCATTAAGCCCCATCTGCAAACCCCAATCTCCAAGATGAACATCTGAAATAACTTCTTCACCTAAGAATCTATACAGTCTTTTTAAACTTTCACCAATAATAGCTGGCCTAAGATGTCCGACATGCAAGGTTTTAGCAACATTTGCCCCACCATAATCAATTAAAACTTTTGCATTGCTTATTTTGCTAACCCCTGCTCTATCGTCATTCATCAATTTTTCAGCAAGGTTTTTGTAACAAGTGTTTTTAAACTTAATATTAATAAATGCTGGCTTTACAACAAAAAAGTCATATTCTTCATTTTCACCTATCGCATCTACAACCGCTGAAGCAAGTTCTAGTGGATTTTTGCCATACTTCTTTGCTAGTGAAAAAGCTCCATTACATTGAAACTGACAAATTTGGGGAAGTGATGAAAAAGAAATTGAGATATTTTCGCCTTCAATCCCAATCTTTTCAAGTGCATCTGAAAGTAACTTTTCTATTTCTTCCTTAATCATATTTAATCTATCTCCCTTCTTGCTTCGAGAGCTCTTGCAAGTGTAACTTCATCTGCGTACTCAAGGTCACTTCCCATTGCAACACCTTGAGCAAGTCTTGTAACTTTCACGCCAAGTGGCTTTAAAATCTTTGCAATATACATAGCAGTGGCATCACCTTCAACGTCTGGATTTGTAGCCATAATAACCTCTTGCACACCGTCTTTTGAAATGCGGTGAAGAAGCTCTCTTATTTTTATATCATCAGGGCCTCTGCCGTTGAGCGGACTTATTGTACCAAATAACACATGGTAGACACCATTGTAATTTTTAACCTTTTCCATTGAAATAATATCCCTAGGCTCTTTGACAACACAAATTACTTTATGGTCACGTCTTTCGCAAATGGGACAAATTTTTCTGTCAGTAAAATTTCCACATTCCTCACAAAAGCCTATTTTAGCTTTTGCGTCAACAATAGCTTGCGAAAAAACTTGAGCACGTTCTTTTGAACCCTCAATTATTGAATAAGCATATCTTTGAGCTGTTTTGTAGCCAACTCCTGGAAGTGAACGAAACTGTTCAATAAGTTTTTCTATTAATTCTTCTTGCATTTTACATTCCTGGCATTTGAGGAAGTTTTTCTTGTTCAGCTCTACCAATTTGTCCTATAACATCATTGACAGCAGAAACTACAAGGTCCTCTAACATTTCAACGTCATCAGGGTCTACAACTTCAGGCTTAATCTTAATGCTTTTTAGAGTTTTATTTCCAAGCATAACAACTTCAACCATTCCGCCACCTACTGACGACTTAAACTCGGTATTATCAAGTTCCTCTCTAGCTCTCGCCATATCCTCTTGCATTTTTTGTGCTTGACGCATAATTTGTTGAAAATTACCTCCGCCAAATCCATTAAATCCGCCAAATCCCATTTTAATTACCTCCATAAATTGTTAAATTATCGCCTAAAATATTTTTTAATTTTTTTATATCTTCTTCTTTCGGGTCTACTTTTTCTATTATCTTTTCTATATTCAAGTTTAAGTCTAACCCCTGCCACCTTAGAGCGCTTTCCACATCACGTCTACCCTCTTGTAGCATTTCCATAAGCATACCGTCTTTTACTCGAATAACAAGCCTATTCCCTTCTATTGAAACATCTGTAATATCTCCACAAGCAACATGCAAAGCGACCATTTTTCGTTCTTTCAAATAAAGAACAACTTTTCCCCATACGTTCTTAGGACTAAGCTTTGTATTGTTTGCTATCAATTTGAGTTTTTTTTTGCCTCGCTTGCATTTTCACCCAACATAGCTGAAAGCGAAAGTGTTTCAAGAAGTAACCTTGGTGAAAGAGTATATCTAAGTTCATTCTCTGCCCCTGCAAAAATTTGCATGTAGGAAATAAGTTTCTTTTCATCAGCACTTTTTGCTTGTTCTATATATTCAGCTACCAAATCGTCTGGCAAGCCAAGTATCTCATTTGGATTTTTGCAAGTTGAAACTATCAAAAGGTTTCTTGCATGCTTTGAAAGTTCTTTTACAAAAACCGAAAGATTTTTGCCCATTTTGTCAATCTCATCTACATAAGCTAGAAGTCCACCTATATCTTTGTGTAAAAGCAAGTCAAAATAATTGATAAGTATCTGATAGTCAGTGGTGCCTAAAACTTTAAGAACATCCTCTTTAGATATTTTATCATTAGAATAAGCACAAATACAATCAGCTATTGAAAGGGTATCTCTAACACTTCCCTCTCCGCTTGCTGCAATAATTTTAAGAGCTTCTTCTTCATAAGCAACACCTTCTTTATCAAGAACACTACGCAAAACTCTTGTTAGGTCTGAAATTGAAAGAAGCCTAAAATCAAATCTAGTGCAACGTGAGAGTATAGTTGCCGGCAACTTGTGAACCTCAGTTGTAGCAAGAATAAAAATTACATGTGCAGGTGGCTCTTCAAGTGTTTTTAAAAGTGCATTGAAGGCACTATCTGTAAGCATGTGAACTTCGTCTATGATATAAACTTTATACCTAGCGCCCACAGGCATGAATTTGACTTTTTCACGAATTTCACGAATATCATCAACTCTATTATTTGAGGCAGCATCAATTTCAATTACATTTATATCTCGCTCTTCATCAAGCCGTCTACAAACCTCGCATTCACCACAAGGCGAACCTGATTTATTGTTTTGACAGTTGACTGCTTTTGCAAAAATTCTTGCAACGCTGGTTTTTCCCACACCACGAGACCCTGTAAAAAGATAGGCATGACCTATTTTATCACCCGCTATCTGATTTTCAATAGCACGAGTAATATGCTCTTGACCTATAACTTCACTAAAAGTCTTTGGTCGATATTTTCTATACAGTGCAAGATGTTCCATACTTTCTCCTAACCTAGATTATACATTTTTTCTCTGATAAGTCAAAGAAATTTCTATTTTATGTGATTGAAAAACAAAAAACCTTCCGACAAAGAAGGCTTATTTCTTTTATATATTATATATTAACATAAACTTATCATATATAACAAATTCTGCACATCAAGGCTAGAGCCTCCAATCAGCACACCGTCTAAGCCTTTCGCCTTGATAATTGATGCTATATTTTTAACATTAATACTTCCGCCATAAACGATTGACATTTCATCACCAGCTTTTTGCGAGAATGAATGAGCAACAGCTTTTCGTATAGCAGAAACACTTGCCTCAATCTCCTTAATTGTAGCACTCTTCCCAGTACCTATTGCCCAAACAGGTTCATAGGCAATCGTGATATTTTCAAGCTCATTTTCATAAAGACCTTTCAAACATTCCTCTATTTGAACTGTAATAACATCCAAAGTTTTCATTGTGTTTTTATCTATAAGATTTTCACCAACGCAAAGTATTACTTCAAGTCTGTTTTTGAGAGCGATTTTAATTTTTTTGTTTATCAGCTTATTTGTTTCTTTAAACTTACTTCTTCTTTCACTATGTCCTATAATAACTCTCTTCACTCCGCTATCTTTAAGCATAGCACCACTAATTTCACCAGTGTAAGAACCTTTTTCTTCGTCAGACAGGTTTTGTGCACCAATAGCAATATTAGTATTACTTAACAAATATTGTCCACAGGCAAGTGAAGTATAAGGCAAGCAAATTGTAAGCTCCTTAATTTCATCATCAAATTTGGATGCAAGTGTCATAAGATACTTTTTAGTTTCGCTTGGAGTTTGTCCCATCTTTATATTTGCAATAATTTTTTTCATCTAATCTTCTCCTGAATAATGTCTATACAAGGAAGTGAGCCTTTTTCAATAAATTCAAGCATAGCTCCACCGCCAGTTGAAAGAAAGTTGATTTTATTTGCAAATCCACTTTTCTTTATAGCACTAATACTATCTCCGCCACCCACAATAGAATAAGCAGGGCTCATAGCAATAGCTTTTGCTACCTTATTAGTACCTTTTTGGAAAGCCTCTTCTTCATACATACCTAAAGGACCATTCCAAACAATCTGACCTGCCTTTTGAATTTCATTGATAAAAAGGTCAATAGTCTTTGGTCCTATATCATATCCAACCATATCTTCAATAAGTTTGTCTGTAACAAACTTTTTCTTCTTTTTATCCTCCGCATGAACTGCTACATGGTCTACAGGAAGTACAATCTTCTTTCCGCTAGATTGAGCATACTTTAAAATACTTTGTGCTTCCAAAACACATTTATCATAAACGATTGATTGTCCAACAATAGTGCCCTGAGCAACCAAAAATGTATAAGCCATCGCTCCGCCTATTAATAGCACATCACAAGCATCAAGTAGTGTTTTTAAAACCTTAATCTTGCCAGGAACTTTAAGTCCTCCTACAACTGCAACAAAAGGTCTTTTTGGCTTTGTCATAGCATCGGTAAGTTCTTTTACTTCTTTCTCAACCAAAAGACCTATCGCATTAGGCAAAATTCTAGCCACACCGTAGGTTGAAGCATGCTTTCTATGAGCAACACCAAATGCATCATTTACATACACATCGCCAAGTGAGGCAATCTCTTTTGCAAATTTCATATCGCACTTAGTTTCACCTTCATAAAAACGCAAGTTTTCAAGTAAAAGTACATCCCCTTCGTTCATGCTTTTAATTCGATTTTTCGCATCATCTCCAATCACCGAATTGCAAAAATACACATTCCCAGACAAGCTTTGCATAAGAATGAGCGAAATTTGCCAAAGTGATTTTCTTATTTCATAGCCTTCTGGCCTACCAAGATGTGTCATAACTACAACTTTGGCTCCCTTTTCCTTCAAATATTTAATTGTTGGAATAGCTTGATTTATTCTGGTTTTATCAAGTATTCTTCCAGCATTATCCATAGGCACATTGAAATCCACTCTCAGTAGTACCACTTTGCCCTTAAGATTTACGAGGTCTTTAATAGTTCTTTTCATCATTCCTCCTTGAAATAGAATATCACCTTTTTTAATCAAAGCAAAATTTTTTAGATTGATTTTTGTCGCTTTTACTAAAAAATTGATTTAAGAATTTCTAACGATTGTTCTATACTTGGACTTGTCGCTAGTTTTAATCTATACTCACTGCTGTTTTTTTCTCCACTTGTGTACCATAATAGATGTTTTCGCATATATAATACAAGCCAGTCCTCCGTATAATATTTTCGCAATGTAGAAATGTGACTTGTTATGACTTTGAACTTGTCTAATGTAGACAAATCTCTTTTTAAAAGCTCAGAAAATATCCAAGGTCGCCCTTGCGCACCTCGCCCAATCATAACACCATCAACTCCTGTCGCAAGCATATTTTGAAAACTTGAATAGTCCACCACATCACCATTACCTATAACAGGAATGTTTATAGTACTTTTAAGTTTTGCTATAGCCTCGTAGTCAGCTCGCCCACCATAACCTTGCTCGGTGGTTCTTGCGTGCAGTGTCACAAAACTTGCACCAGCCTCCTCGCACATTCTACCAAATTCACAGCTTATATCTTGATTATATCCAAGTCTAAACTTAACAGAAATTGGTCTGTCTGAATTTTTTACACAAGAGGATATAATCTTAGATGCAAGCGGAATATTTTTCATAAGGGCACTGCCTTCACCATTTCTCACTATCTTGGGAGCTGGGCATCCCATATTTATATCAATTACAGGATATTTAACTAAAAGCGGATTAGTTAAAGCTTTAACCATAGGCTCAACTTCATGTCCAAAAATTTGACCAAGCACAATATTTTCATTTGGCGAAGTTATAGTCATTAGCTCTGTTTTTTTAGGATTGTGCATCATCGCACGAGCTGACAACATTTCACTACATGTAACATCAGCACCAAAAATAGCACATTGCTCACGAAAGCCAATGTCGCTAACTCCTGCCATAGGTGCCAAAAACAAATTGTTACCAAAGTCTAATTCCCCAATTTTCATATTTATATTCTAGCAAACTTTAAGCTTTATGTAAAATAAAAAAGAGCTTTAAGCCCTTTTTGACAGATAAACTTTTATAAGCTTATAGTACTTTTTAAGTAAAGGCAATGTTAAAACTAAATAAATAACCCCTCCTACAAAAACAGAAATTGTCAATACAAATATGTTTCCAAGCTTTAATACACTTGAAAAAATCCTTAATGCAAGATACATAGCAATGGATGCAAGAAGCGGTGTCAAAACATCAAAATAATATAGCTTGATGATGCTACGCAACTTTATTAAAATCATAATTATTACAATCAGCGAAAAAGCTATACTTGCCAGCGGAATAGCTATAACACCTATCTCTTTTACCGATGCTAAGAAATATACTATTAAAATTTTTGCTATTCCACCCATAATCATACAGCTTAAATAATATTTAAAATTTCCTTTTGCTTGCAAAATAGCAATAGAAAACTGCATGATAGCTGAAAGAATGGCACTTATTCCTCCCCAAAAGGTTAGCTCAATAGCAATAGATAGAAAACCTTTTATAGCAGTTGGGTAAATAATCGGATATAATACACTACAAGTTGCCATAACACCAAAGACTAATGGAAGCAAAAGATACCACATCAATGAAAAATTTTTTTGTATAGCATCTCTTTCCTTGACTACGTCACCAGATTTTGAAAGATAGGAAAGTTTTGGTAATAGTGCTGTAGCAACAGCAACTGAAATAATAAGAGGAAAGTTAAGTATCGCTCCAACAACACCAGTTTGCAAACCAAACAAAGCTGTTGCTTTATCGATAGCAAACCCTGCAACCACAAGCCGAGATACTATTATAAGCGAGTCAAATGCATTAGTAAGTGGCATAATAGAGTTTGAAAATGTTAAAGGAACTACTGCATAAAAAAACTCTTTTGAATAACCTTTTTCACTTTCTTCTACAAAATGAACCTTTTTAAATACATGAAACATTAAATAAATAAAAGCAAAAATTTCACTTAATACAATACCTATAAAAGCACCAAATACACCATGCCAAGCACCACCACGTGCAAATATATAAGCAAACAGCAAACCAAATACAAACTTAAAAACTTGTTCTATAATTTGACTTACTGCCGTAGGAATCATGTTCTCATACCCCTGTATAGTTCCTCGAAAAACTCCTATTAAAGCACTGGCAGGAACAAGAATTAAAAATAACCAATAGCATGGGAAACTTTCACCAATGCCTTGGAGAGAAGAAATTTGTTTTGCAAAGATAGAAAATAGAATAGATAATAAAGCACCTAATCCTAATGAAAAAATCAAGGAAGAACGTACTACACACTTAATTTTGCTATAATCATTGACAGCTCGTGCAGAGGAAATTAGTTTTGATAAAGTTACCGTCACCCCTCCAGTTACTAATACCAAAACAAGAGAATATAGCGACATTATCATCTGAAAAATGCCAATTCCCTCAATCCCTATTATGTTTGTAAGAGGCAAACGAAAAAGTGCACCAAAAAACTTGCAGATAATTCCGCTAAAAATAAGTACGACCGCCCCCATTTCAACACTTTTTCTCATAAGTTTATAGTGTGAAAGCAAATTATTTTTATACTATTTTAAAATTAGGTATTTACAAATGGAATTTGCTATGCTATCATGTTAGTGACTAAAGGAGAAAACTATGGCTAAAATATTAAAACACTCTAGATGTGCAACAAACACACCAAATTTTAAGCAATTATTTGCAAACGAAAAACATGACAACTTAAAAATGTTGCAAGTTATTAATTGCATTTTATCAAAAGATGCAAGTTGTAAATATGCACGAGACGTATACAACATCACACTTTTTGAGATTGAAGATAATACTGATTTAAGAGATAATACTTTTGCATTTTTTAAAAACAATAAAAATAAGCTTAATGAATGTGCTGGACAACTCGTAGATCAACTTTCTTCCATTTTTAAGATTTGGAATAAGGAAAGTAGAGAAGAAGTAAATGAATATTATATCCATTCTGATATAAGTTTAGGCCTCGATGCTCTTGAACT
>CARFEX010000026.1 GCA_948971535.1 uncultured Eubacteriales bacterium
GGTTTGAATGGTACTCAAGATATTGCTAATATATACAACTGTTTCAACAATCCTGAAGGTCAAAAAATCTTAGTTAAAAACGCAAACTTAAATGATGTTCAAATAAGAGAAGCTAACAAAGATATTTCTGCTATTAAAAATATAACAAAACTTGAAAAAATCAATGTTGCTAATGGGGCTGTTAAAACCGTTACTAATAATGCAATTAAAGATGCTCTATCTATTGATGATAAAAATTCTAAACTCATAGAAAGCATCATTGATAGTCAAGTCAAAGACATTATGGACAACCCTATAACCAGCCTAACCGCTATAAAGGGCAACCGAATTGAAAAAGTTGAAGATAGTAAGGAATTTGCTGATTTAAAGAAATTCATTTTAAGTAATTACAAAGACGATTTAAATCTTGATAATCTTTCTAAAACTAAGAGAGAAGATGTTTTAAATCGTGCTGCCAAAATGGCATTTGTTAAAACACTTGGAGATGTTAGCAAACTTAATTCAGAAAATATTATGCAAGCTATCAAAGTTATAAGTAACAACAACCTTGAAGTTATGGCTGAATACAAAGTTCTTCATGACGTATATGAAACTATTGCATCACAGCAAACTGAAAATAATAAAAACATTGAAGTCGCTGATGAAACAGACCTTACAAAATCTATCGATGCACTCAAAAAACAAAATGAGGAGTTTGTTGAAGCTATACAATATATTGCTGGTGAAACTGCAAATAAAGATAATGGAAAAATGATTTGGGATGGCAACAAAACTAGAGTGTCTCTCTCAGATAAACAAAAGGAAGTTTTAAACAAATTAAACTTTGTAGAAATGCTACTTACTGAAGATAATACTCTCGACTACTCTAAAGACCTTAACTACTCTGATATTTTTAATCGAATAATAGAAACAATGGATAGTTTAAATATCATTGAGCCTGATAAAGAAGGTAATGGCGGAACTTCTATGCTAGATATGTTGAAAAAAGACTTGGCTCAACAAGGTATCAAAGATGGAGATAACCTACAGGAAATCCTTTCAGACCCAAGCAAAGTTCCTTACGGCAAAGTTTTGCGTTTCTTTGATAAAAACAAAGACCTTGCTTTAAAAAACATTCTTGAAGAAGCTATGAAAGTTTTACCTCCTGAACTTGTAAGTAAAAATAAAAAACAAATTGAGAAAAAAGGTGAAATTACCAATGGAAACCTACTAAATTCTATTGATGAAAAAATAGAAGAAACCAAAACTGATATTGCAAGCAAAGCTTCTACAAAAATCAAAGAGACAGTTGACGGCATTGAAAATAAAACTATTAAAAAGGTTGCAGAAAAGGTCACTTCCCCTATCACTGAACGACTAGATGAACGTATTGACCCTAACAACAAAAATCTTACAGGTGTTGAAATAAAACAAAAGAGACTCAAATCTCAAAAAGTTAATCAAAAACTTTCTGCCGAAAAAACTCTTAACTTTTTAAAATCTTTATATGAAAAAGACTTAGATGAAACTAGCGAAAGTGAAAAGGCTGAAATTGAGGCTGAAATCAAAAAATTCACCAACGAAAATACTGAATTATTTGAAAGCTGTGGTTTTGACAAAGTTCTACCTAAAAAGTTTGTTAATTTGGCAAATTGGGAAAAGACTTTGAATAAAAATCTTGCGAAACAAGTAGAAAAAGTTGGCGACAAAATTAAAACAAATACAGCGAAAGTTTATAAAAATCCTTATGCTAAGAATAAGCAAAATCTTAATAGGTTAAGAAAGAAAAATCTTAATACAGCAAAGGAAGCTTTAGAAAAAAGTACTACAAATAAATATGATAAATTAAAAGAAAAAACAACTTCTCTTTCTGATGTTAAACTTCATGAAACTACTTCTACAAAAACTGCCACTAAAGAAACCTCAGAAGAGAAAAGTTGATACTATTTATAAAAAGGAATTATTATGAAAATTGGCGTTGTAGGATTGCCAAACGTGGGAAAAAGCACTCTCTTTAATGCGATTACTGAAGCAGGCGCAGAGAGTGCTAATTACCCTTTTTGCACAATCGAACCTAATGTGGGAATAGTTGATGTTCCCGACCCAAGACTTGGTGTTTTGGGCAAACTATACAATACTCAAAAAATCACCCCCGCATCTATCGAATTTGTGGATATTGCAGGTCTTGTTGCTGGAGCAAGCCATGGAGAAGGACTTGGCAATAAATTTTTAAGTCACATTCGTGAAGTTGATGCTATCGTACATGTTGTAAGATGCTTTGAAAATGAAAAGATTATCCATGTCAACGGCTCGGTCGACCCTATTAGAGATATTGAAATTATCAATCTTGAACTTGCACTTTCTGACCTTGAACAGGTTTCAAAAAAGCTTGAAAAGGATGCAAAACTTGTTAAAACTGGTGACAAAAGCTTGATTGCAAGTGTTGAACTTATGCAGAAAATTAAGGTCGCACTTGAAAACAATCAAATGGCTAGAAATTTAAGCTATTCTGAGGATGAAGAAAAGTTACTTAAAAATCTTCAACTCCTTACCGCAAAGCCAGTAATCTATGTTGCCAATATTGGCGAAAATGATATTGGAAAAGAAGAAAACTCCTTTGTAAAAGCCGTTAAAGATTATGCTTCAAAAGAGAATGCAAAGGTCATTTCTCTGTGTGCGAGAATTGAAGAAGAGATTATTTCTCTGCCTATAGAAGAACGTCAAATGTTTAAAGACGAACTAGGCATAAAAGAAAGTGGGCTTGAAAAATTAGTTACAGCTAGTTATGACCTACTTGGACTTATGAGTTATCTTACTGCTGGCGAAAAGGAAGTTAGGGCTTGGACAATAAAAAAAGGCACTAAAGCTCCTCAGGCTGCAGGGAAAATTCATACCGACTTTGAAAAGGGGTTTATTAAAGCTGAAATCGTATCTTATAATGACCTTATCGAAGCTGGAAGTTTTGTAAAAGCTAAAGAAAAAGGAAAAGTCAGAATTGAAGGAAAGGAGTATGTTTTCCAAGACGGAGATGTAGTTCTTTTCAGATTTAATGTGTAAAATTATGGATAAGAAAGAACTTTTAATTAAACTTTGTCAATCAAACCTACTTTCTCTAGCCTTTATTGGCGACAGTATACATACCCAGTATGTTCGAGAATACGTTTTATCTCAAGACATTGGAAATATGGACAATTACCATAAACGAGCATCATATTTTTGCAAAGCTTCCACTCAAGCTGAAGTTTTGCAGGCTCTTCTCCCCTCTCTTAACGAGGAAGAAAGCTCTATTGTTAAAAGAGCTAGAAATGCTAAACCAAAACATCAAGCAAAAAATGCCACTGGAAAAGACTATGCCTATGCAACAGCTTTTGAGGCGTTAATAGGTTACACATATTTAAAAGAGGATAATGAAAGACTTAATGAATTGTTAAATCTTTCCTTATCACTAAAAGGAAATACAAAATAATGTTTATAGAAGGCAAAAATGCAGTTAGGCAAGCTATCGAAAATGGCACTACTATCAACAAAGTTATGATAGATAAAAACCTTTCTTCTCGCAAGGACGAACTTGTTTGTCTTATTGCGCAACACAAAATTAAAATAGAATATTTGCCAAAAACTGTTTTAGACAAGAAATCAAAAACTTCTCACCACCAAGGTTTTATCGCTGAGGCAGTAGACTTTGTTTATAGCGAGTTAGAAGATATTCTCGCCTATGCTGAAGAAAAAGGTGATGACCCTTTTATAGTGCTTCTTGACGGAATAGAAGACCCACATAACTTTGGTGCTATCATACGTTCTTGCGAATGTGCTGGTGTGCATGGTATTATTATTCCAAAAAATCGTGCCTGTACAGTGAATGAAACAGTTATTAGAACAAGCACAGGTGCAATAAGTAATATGAAAATTGCAAAAGTGACCAATCTTAAAGAAGCGATTGAAACTCTAAAAGAAAATGATGTTTGGGTTTACTCAGCAGAAATCGGCGGTGAAAACTTATACAAACAAAAACTTAATAGACGTATTGCAATCATTATTGGCTCTGAGGGCAAGGGAATTAAGCCTAGCATAAAGGCATGCTCTGATGCTGTTTTAACACTCCCATTGCAAGGTAAGGTAAACTCACTTAATGCAAGTGTTGCTTGCGGAATCGTAGTATTTGAAGTTCTTAGACAAAAGTTAGAAAATTAGACCAAGGAGGAACATTATGACAGACGAAGAACTTGTCTTAAAAGCTCAACAAGGCGACCAAACTGCTATGAATGAAATCCTCACAAAATACAAAAGTCTAGTTACCAAAATTTCAAGACACTATTTTCTTATTGGTGGTGACGTTGAGGACCTCATTCAAGAGGGAATGATTGGTCTATATCAAGCAATTCAAGGTTTTAAACGTGGTAAAAATGCAACCTTTAAAACTTTTGCTGTAACTTGCATTAAGCACAAAGTCTACAATACAATAAAAAAAGCAAGCTCTGAAAAAAACACTATCCTTTCTCATGCATTATCCATAAGCGAACAAGAGGATTTTGATGATGAGGGCAATTCTATGGAAATTGTGCTTTCGTCTGATGCACCAAAGCCAGATGAGCTTGTTATAGAAAAAGAGAATGCGATTGAACTTATAGATAAAATCAAAGAAAACTTATCGCCTCTTGAACAGGAAGTTTTGGTTCTTTATTTAAAAGGATATTCTTACAAAGAAATTTCTCAGCTTAGCAATACTCCCAAAAAGAGTGTAGATAATGCTCTTACACGTATTAAAAGTAAGCTCCAATTTTTAAAAAAGGAAAATTAATTTATGGAAAATTTTACTCGTCCTAGACCTTACTGCCCTAAAAAAGCGGTTATAACTAGCGGAATGCCTTATGGCAATAAACTTCTTCACTATGGTCATGTTGGTATGACTGTGCGTGCAGACTTTTTTGCTAGATTTATGCGTGATAGAATTGGCAAAGAAAACGTTATATTTGTTTCTGGTACTGATTGTTATGGCTCACCTGCTGTTGAGTCTTTCCGTTCTTTGAAAGAAAAAGGTATTTTATCAAATGATACAACAATTACCGAATATGTAAAAGGAAACCACATTAAACAAAAGGATATTTTTGAAAAATTTGAAGTTGGCTTTAACCTTTTTGGTGCTTCCGCCCTTGGTAGAGCTGGTGAAATTCATAAAGAAGTCAGTGACCATTTTGTCACAACTCTTGATAAGAATGGTATGGTAAGTAAACACTCTTCTTGGCAATTTTATGACAACAAGCATGGCTGTCTTTTAAATGGCAGACAAGTTATAGGTAAATGCCCTATCGAAGGCTGTCAAAGTGAAAAAGGTTATGCTGATGAATGTGACCTTGGTCATCAATATCTTCCACAAGACCTTATCGACCCTGTTAGCACACTCAGTGGTGAAACTCCTAAGCTTATCGAAATTGAAAACCTTTATTTTAATCTTGAAAACCAAACTGAGCTTTTAACCGAGTGGATAAATTCCATTGATAGACGTAGCGATACACCTCAATTTATGGTTAAAGAAATCAAAGAATTTTTCAAGAAGCCAGAGATTTATATAAAACGAGAATTTTTTGAAAGATTTAATACAGTTAAAGACAAACTCCCAAAATTTGTTGAACTTGAACGCAATGAAAAAGCACCTAGCATGACTATCGTATTTGACAAACTTTCAGACCGTGAAAAGGCTTGTGAAATTTTGGCAAAAAATGATATTCGTTACAGAACAGGCAAAACTCTTACCCCTTTCCGTTTAACTGGGGATATCGAATGGGGAGTTCCTTGCAGAGAAATTCAAGGGGTAAAAAATCAAACATTTTATGTTTGGCCTGAAAGCTTATGGGCTCCAATAACTTTTACAAGAACCTATCTTGAAAGCATAGGCAAGGATGAAAATGAATGGAAGAAATATTGGTGCAGTAAAGATGCCGAAGTTTATCAATTTATGGGCGAAGATAACCTTTATTTTTATGGTCCTGCTCAACAAGCACTCTTTCTTGCAATGCAAGGCAAAAACCCTAAGCTTGATGCTGACGAAGGAGAATTACAAGTTACTCGTATTGCTCCAATAAAGTCAATTCTATATATGAATAAAAAGGCAAGCTCTTCTGGTGCTATCAAACCACCAATGGCAGAAGAATTTTTGGCATACTACACTCCTGAACAGTTTAGAATGCACTTTCTAGGCATGAACCTAGCAAATAATAATGTCAGTCTTTCTCCAAAAGCTTTCGACCCAGATGCAAAACTCGAGGACCAAGACCCTATGGTAAAAGAAGGCAACCTCCTCACAAATGTATTCAACCGCATTTTGCGAACACTTTTCTATTCTACTCAAAATAATTTTAATGGAATTATACCTAAATGCAAAGTTGATGATAATGTAATGGCCGATTGCAATAAGGTTATACTTGATGTTGAAAGATTTATGTTTGATAAAAAGTTCCACCAAGTATATAATGCTCTTGATGTTTTTATTAGAAATATCAACAAATACTGGGTTAAAAATATTAACGAAGCAAATTCTGATGAAAAACTAGCATTATTAATAGTAAATACCTTACAGATGATATTTGTTGCAAACACCCTTTTGCATCCAATCGCACCAAGCGGAACCGAAAATGTTGCCGATTATTTAGGTTTTGATGGAGAGAAATGCTTTAGCTGGAAAAACATCTTTGGTGATTTTTATAAAGTGCTTAAATCAAACTCTTACAAACTTAAAACATTGTATGAAAAAGAAGACTTTTTCAAACGTCACCAAACCCAACTTGACGAACTTGCTAAAATAAATGCAGATAGGAATTAACATCCTATCTTTTTTTAACTCATTTTTATATATTTTAAAGTTAAATTTTGTTATGTTTCAAATTTTATTTTGATATTTTTATTTTTTAGGTTAAACTATAAATATGATTATCGCTGTATATTCAATTCTTATTTCAGTATGTGTTATTTTGGGTGTGCTTTATTGTATTTTCAAATATGAAAACAATATTATAAATATCTCACTCAAAACTTTACCTGTGCTTGCTTGCTTAATTCTTGCTCTTGTGAGCGCAAATCTTTCCTCAAACTATGGAGCATTCACTTTATTAGTAACTATAGCCACTGCAGTGCTTTTGCCATTTGAAACAGTTAAATGTGTCAATCAAGAAAAAAAATTTGATAAAAATGGACTTTTCTTATCTATAACCAATTTTGTTGCTGTAATATTATTTTCAGTTGCTGGTCTTTCACTTATCACTTTTACGCCTTGGGGCATGCTTGCAGGTTTGCTTTTTGGTTTGGGTTCAAGCTGTCTATTTATGCTTTTATCAAAAGGTAGAAAATGGACTTACTATCTAGGCATCACACTAACATTCACCGCAAATTTTGTATTTATATTTCAAGCTATCGCAACAATAATGTTTTCAAAAGCTTTGTTACTTTCAATTCTTTACCTTACTTCAGCAATTTTAATGACAGCACATAGCTACTGTGGTATATTCTCATCAAGAAATAGAGTAATGTATGTTATTTCTGATGCGTTTAGGGTTCTATCTCTTATAGCAATAGCGTCAACTATTTTTCTCGGTTAATGCGAAAAAGAAAGAAAGTGAAGTTCAAGCGTCAAGTTTTTTTATTTTTTTAATAAAACGGCTTGACTTTTTTATTTTTACAACATATACTAAAAGAGTATTGTCGCGGGATAGAGCAGCTCGGAAGCTCGTCGGGCTCATAACCCGAAGGTCGTTGGTTCAAATCCAACTCCCGCAACCAAATATAAAAATCGCTATAACCCTTTATTTTAAAGGAATATAGCGGTTTTTTATTTTTTCACGTATTTTAATAATATCGACACTTTATTACAACTTTTTACTCAAAGTGTGCCAAAAGTGTGCCATAGTAGCATATTTATTTTGAACTTTATTATTTTTGTGTTATACTCTAACTTGATAAAAATATAATTTTTGTAAAGGAGTTTGATATATCTACATTTGAAATTATTTTAGTTTGTTTTATTGCTTGGTTGGGTTTAACTATTACTGGAATATTTGCTTTTTATATCTGCAAAACCAAAATGCAAAATCGTGAATTTTTAGTTCAAAATCATAGAGAACTTTGGACTTTCTATTATAATAACATGGACGAACTTGAAGAACTATTTAACCCTAATGCAAAAGTAAGAGACTTAACTGAAAAGGAAAGAACATTTGCCACAATGCTCACAACTCATGTGGAATGTGCTTTTTCTCTTCGCAAATTTGACCTTGTGATAACAAAAAATAAAGAAGCTGTTAATCTTGACATTGCCTCAACTTATAGTTTACCCTTAATGAGAAAATATTGGGAAAGCGCAAAAAAATACCGCTCTAAAAGTTTTGCAAAAGAAATAGACAAATTGATAAAGGAAAAGCAGGATTAACTTCCTGTTTTTTTATTTTGTTTATAATATTAAAATTCATAGATATAAAAAGTTTTGCTTTTATGGAAAAATTAAATATTTGGTAATTTTAAATAGTTATGCTATACTACATTTATATAAAAGAATTTTTAGGAGCCGACTATGTTTGGATTTAATTTAAAGGACAGGTGGTACAAAGTTTTAAGTAAAAAATACCTCAATGGAAAACTTGACTCCCCTTATGATAATTTTTTTTATTATTATAATTTTTTGATCAACAGACCTTACAAAAAGCCTAGCAGTATAGCCAGTCACTTTTATCTATTCTTCCTTGCAAAAGAAAGGGATGAACTAAGTCAGCTAGACAGCGATTTGTATGCTATTTTGCCAGAAAACATATATGAAAACTTTAGTGATGCTATGGAAAAATATAATCGTCTTACAGAAGGCATAGATGTCGATAATTTGGAATATGAAGAAGAGGAAGAATTAGTGCAAGCGTTCAAAATCTACGATGACTATGCAAACCAAAACTATAAAGTTATGGAAGATATTTTAAGGGATTGTTTAAATAAACTAAAGTAAACAATCATTAACATAGTTTAAACTAATTTACACTTCTAGACCTACTAGATAATCTATTGTAACATTATAAAAGTCAGCAAGTTTCCAAAGCACTTCTATTGGGATTGTTCTTGTTTGGCATTCATACCTTGAATAAACATTTCTGCGGATATTTAATATATCCGCAAGTTTGGCTTGAGTTAAATTATTATCAAG
>CARFEX010000027.1 GCA_948971535.1 uncultured Eubacteriales bacterium
GAATGGTGACTGGAGTTCAGACGTGTGCTCTTCCGATCTGTTTATCTTAAATGCAAACTCGAACAATATTTATAAAAGCAAGGATATAGCCCTTGCTTTTTTGTTGGATTTAGTATAATTTTTTACTCCTCTTGAGGGTGAGAGGAGGTGTTTAAAAAGGAGGCAGTGTCACTTGCTAAAAACACCTTGCCATACTTATCATTCACTTGGGGTAAAACCTTACTTACAGTTTTTTCGGTGTCAAAAATTGATAGCTGTTTAGCTTTATCAGATGTGAGCGATGATATTTTTAGCCTTATAGCTCGGAGTGGATAGTTATAATTATATAACTTATCGACAATCTTCATTCCCTCGCTGGCAATACTTTCAATATCCTGTGTTGGCTGTATTTTTTGACCTTTTCGCTTGACTTCTAGCTTGCTAGATTTTAAAGAAATTGTGATGGTAGAGCCGACTAAGCCATGTCGAACAAGCCTCGCAGAAACCTTTTCAGCTAGAAAATATATTGTCTTTTTAACCTCTTCTCGTGAGGTTATATCTTTTATAGTTGTAGTGCCATTTCCTACAGATTTTGGAGGTGGTAGGTTATAATAATTTAGGACACTTTTTTCACTTTCACCAAGCAAATCTTGCTTTAATTCGACTCCAGTTTCGCCCATAAGTTCTTTTAAAAATTTGTTGTCTAACTTTACAAATTCTCCGATAGTAAATATGTTCATTTTTGCAAACTTTTTTTCTAGACGTCTGCCAATGCCAACTATGTCACTTAAAGCTAATTGGTAGGTCATGTTTTTAAACTCACTTTTACTTATTATGGTGGTTGCATTAGGTTTTTTAAGGTCAGAACCTAATTTTGCAAATATTTTTGAAAAGGATACTCCAACAGAAACGGTAAAACCAAATTCTTTTTGTATTCTTTCTCTAAGTTCGTCAGCTATTTCTTTTCCACTTTTTTTGAGATAGTTTAGGCTATTTGTTACATCTAGCCAACACTCGTCAAGTCCAAGAGGCTCAACAAAATCGGTATATTCAAGATAAATGTTGTGCAATCTTTCACTTATCTCTTCGTATAAGTCATAATGAGGTGGCAAACAGACAAGTTCTGGGCATAATTTTTGTGCTTCCCAAATAGTTTGACCTGTTTTTACACCATAAATTTTGGCTTTTTCATTTTTGGCAAGAATGATGCCAGTCCTTTTTTTTGGATTGCCAGTCACAGCAACAGGTTTGTCACGAAGTTCTGGTCTAGTTACTGTTTCTACTGAAGCGAAAAAATTATTTACGTCAGAATGTAAAATTGTCCGCTCTTTCATTTGGTTATTTTCTCCCTTTTATTGTATAATTGACGTGTAAAGGAGATTTATGCATAGCGAGGAAAAATCATGAGGGGACTTTATAATGGCTACTGCGATTATGTAAAAGCAACTTTATATAATTTTATGGATAATGAAGAGGTGGAAGAGTTTTGTGAAAATTATTCTTTTACCGAAGAAGAGCTTGAGCTTATGTGCAGATTTATGGCATTAAAAAATATTTCAAGTGGAGTAAGTGAAGTTAATTTCGCTTCGCCAAGTCCTCAAGTTACTAAAAAAATCTATGATGAATTTGGACTTGGCGGACAAACTGTATTGAAAGAATGCTATTTGGACAAGCTCGAAACAAAAGATTTTATTGGTGGAAAGATAATTATAGAAATACCTTCACTAATTGACTTGAAAGAGGCTAGATTGTGTGAAATTAGTGACCTTTCAGCGAAACTTGATTTTCCTCTTCTTATCCATTTTGGAAAGAGTTTGGAAGAGGTAGGTTTGATTAGCACCAAATATAATCATTCGCCAGCTGAGTTTATTGAAGAACTAGGATTTTTAGATAGAAAATGTATGTTACTTGGTTGTAATTATATTGATAAAGACGATTTAGAAAAAATATCGGCCTATGATGGACAAGTTTTACTTTCGCCTCAGTCGGATTGCATAGAAGCTAAAGGTTTTGTAAATCTTTTAACTATTCAAAATCAAGGGTTGAAATATAGTTTAGCAAGCGGGGTCAATCCCAATATAAATATATTTTCTGAAGCGAAACTTTTGTGGGGACAAACAAGTCAACTGCTTTTAGATAATAAAGTTGTCAACTTCGCTTGCTTAGAAAATGCACTTCAAAGCGAAGATGGTGAACTTAATCTATTACAATCAGAATTTAATTCAAAAATAAGAAAATTTGATGTCGAACAAGCAGATATAATATCATTGACACGTGGTGATAAAATCCTTAAAAATAAAGGGAAATCGCTTGGTGATGAAATAAAAAAATTGGAAAACAAAATATACGAAATGTTAAGGAGTAAAAAATGGAAATAATAGAACAACTTGCCAGTGAATTTGGTCTAAAAAGAGAATATAGCGAAAATATAATTAATCTTCTTGATGAAGGGTGCACTATACCATTCATTGCCAGATATAGAAAGGAAATGCATGGTACTTGTGATGACCAAACTTTGCGTGAGTTTGCAGATAGGCTTAAATATTTACGCAATCTTAATGACGAAAAAACAAAAGTAGAAAAGGCTATAACCGAGCAGGGGAAATGGACAGATGAAATTGCAAAAGCTCTTTCAGAGGCCAAAACCATGACTGAAGTTGAGGATATCTATCGTCCATACAAACCAAAACGTAAAACTCGTGCATCGGTAGCTATTGCAAAAGGTCTTGAGGGACTTGCTGATATACTTCAAGCTCAATCCAAAGCTTTCGTCATTTTAGAAGAAGCAAAAAAATATATAACCGAAGAAGTTAAAAATGAAAAAGAAGCCATTGATGGTGCGAAAGATATTGTTGCAGAACGTATTTCAGATGATGCTGAACTGCGTAAAGAATTACGTGCTTTACTTGAAAATAAAGCTACAATTTCTTGTGAACTTGTAGAAAACGAAAATAGTGCAACCTACGAAACATACGCAGGCTTCAAGCAAGAGGTTAGAAACATTCCAAGTCACAGAATTCTCGCTATCAATAGAGGTGAAAACGAAAAGTGCCTAAAAGTTAGTATAAATATTGACGAAAAATTGACTTTTGCAGTGCTTAACAAATTTTTTAAGAAAAATAATCCTGATACAGATGCTCTTATGGAAGAAACAATAGCAGATAGTTATGAAAGATTGTTGTTCCCATCTCTAGAAAGAGAATGCCGTAATAATCTTACTGATAGAGCAAATGAGCAAGCTATCAAAATGTTTGAGGTTAACTTAAAACCATTATTACTTGAGTCTCCACTTAAAAATAATATTATTTTAGGTCTTGACCCAGCTTATAGAACAGGTTGCAAAATAGCAGTAATTGACACTAATGGCAATGTGCTTGATACAACTGTAATTTATCCAACTCCACCTCAGTCAAAAACAGAGGAGTCTATTGAAAAACTTAAAAAGCTTATCGATAAGCACCGTGTGGATGTAATATCTATCGGAAATGGTACTGCATCAAAAGAAGCAGAGATATTTGTTGCAGAACTTATCAAACATGTATCTCGTCCAGTAAGTTATGCTGTGGTAAGCGAAGCTGGAGCATCAGTATATAGTGCGTCTAAGCTTGGCGCAGAAGAGTTCCCAGACTTTGACGTATCTCTTCGTAGTGCAGTTTCAATCGCAAGACGTCTCCAAGATCCTCTTGCCGAGCTTATCAAAATCGATGTAAAATCTATTGGCGTAGGACAATATCAACATGACATGCCTCAAAATAGACTTACAGAAGTACTTTCTGGTGTGGTAGAAGATTGTGTTAATAGTGTTGGAGTTGACCTAAATACTGCATCACCAAGCCTTTTGTCATATGTTTCAGGACTTAATATGTCAATCGCAAAAAATATCGTTTCATATAGAGCAAAAGTGAAAGGAATAAAGAATAGACAAGAACTTAAAGAAGTTTCAAAACTTGGACCAAAAGCTTTTGAGCAATGTGCTGGTTTCTTGCGTGTTGTAGGCGGTGAAGATATTCTTGACAATACCTCAGTTCACCCAGAAAGTTATGATGCGACACGAAAACTTTTAAGTTTATTCAATCTTTCAGAAGAGGATGTTAAAAATGGTAACCTTGCAGAACTTCCAACTCTCGTTAAAGCAAAGGGTGAAGAAAAAGTTGCCAAAGAGTGTGGAATTGGTGTTCCAACACTTGAAGATATCATAAAAGAACTTCTTAAACCAGGTAGAGATATCCGTGAAAGTATGCCAAAACCTGTACTCAGAAGTGACCTATTGTCACTAGAAGACCTAAAAGAAGGTATGGTTATTTCAGGTACTGTAAGAAATGTAATCGACTTCGGTGCATTTGTAGATATCGGAGTGCATCAAGACGGACTTGTGCATATATCACAAATTTCAGATAGCTTTATAAAACATCCATCAGAAGCATTAAAAGTTGGAGATAGAGTAGAGGTTAAGGTATTATCTGTTGACGTAAATAAAAAGAGAATATCTTTAACTATGAAAGGAATAGACAAGGAGTAATATGAACAAATGCCCATATTGTAATACAACATATAGAGAAATTTTACAGACAGGATTTGTAGGTTGTGAAAAGTGTTATGAGGAGATAGAAGAACTCAAAACTGCTGTAAAAAATCTTTATGACGGCAAAAAATACAAGGGCAAAACGTTAGGAGGTGACAATGGAAATATTTGACTCTATTGCTATCTCCTCTCGTATAAGACTTGCTAGAAATGTGCGAGGATTGAAATTTTATACAAAACTAGACAATGATGAAGACGCAAATTATATCACAAGCTCTGTTATGGAAGTGCTTGAGGACTTTGACGTCTTCAATTTTTTGTCACTAAATGAATTGTCATTAAATGAATGTAATGCACTTTTTGAACAGCATCTCATCAGTCGAGAATTGATTGCAAATAAAGATATTTCCTCTCTTGCAATAAGTGAAGATGAAAAAATAATAGTGATGATAAATGAAGAAGACCATATAAGAGAACAATGTCTTGAAAGCGGTTTTAATTTGTATAAACCTTTTAGACGTCTGTCAAAAATTGACGATGCCATTTTGCAAAAGCTTCCTATAGCATTTGATGAAGAATTAGGGTTTATTACTGCAAGTCCATCAAACTTAGGTACAGGAATGAGGGCATCTGTCATGCTCTTCCTGCCCGCTCTCGAAAGAACTTTGAAACTTGCAGAACTCTTTGAGCGGGCGGGCAATGCTGGGCTGACAATCAGGGGAATTTATGGTGAGGGTAGCAGTGCAACAGGATACTATTATCAAATCTCCAATCAAGGTTCTTTTGGTCTTAGCGAAAATCAAATTATCGACAAAGTAAGTGAGTTTATATATTCAGTTTGCTCAGAAGAGAAAGAAATGCGAGAGGTTTTGTTAGAAAATGAAAAAGATGGTTTACTTGATGAAACAATGCGAGCTTATGGAGTATTAACAAATTGTCACTCTTTAGAGGAAACTGAAATGATGGAACTTCTTTCAAAGATTAAACTAGGCTGTGTGCTAGGTTTTATGCAACTAGAAGATGAAAAACAATTTCAAAAATTGTATACAGAGGGTTCTTCTGCAAATCTAAAAGAAATTTTTGGTTTTGAAGATAAAAAAAAGGAAATAATCAAAAGAGCAGAGTATATATCTAGTAAAGTAAAAGCTTTAATAAAAATTAAAAAATTATAGGAGGCATAATATGAATTATCAAAGTAATGCATTTTCCGATAGTATCGAAAAGGTGATAAAAAATGCAAGTAAGTTTGCTTTGCGATTTGGCAGTAACCTTGTAGGCAGTGAACATATTCTATATGGTATAACCAGTGTGAAAGATTGTCTATCTGCAAAACTGCTTGCCGAAGACGGAGTTACCGAGCCTAGTATATTTGAATTTTTTGAAGAAAATGCGCCAGAGGATAATCTCTTTGGCAGTGAAGTAGAACTTACTCCACGCACCAAAGATTTATTCCGTATGGCGCACCAAATTGCACTACAAATGAACCATTCATTTTTAGGGACAGAGCATCTATTGCTTGCACTTTTGTCAAGCTCTGGAAGTGTAGCTTATAGAATTTTGGTAGGACAATTTGGTGTAGATATAGAATCTCTTCGAGGTAGGATTATCCGTGCCTTGCAAACCAATAAAACAAACAATGAAGAAAAGGAAGAGAATAATAAACAAGTTAACAGTACCTTGCCAGAAAAGTTACTTGATATGGGTACAGACGTGACTTTAAAAGCAAAAGAGGGCAAACTTGACCCAGTTATTGGTCGAGAGGAAGAGATAGAAAGAGTAGTAGAAATTCTTTGCCGAAAAACAAAAAACAACCCCGTTCTCATAGGAGAAGCAGGTGTAGGAAAAACGGCGGTAGTAGAAGGACTTGCCCAAGCAATCGTTAGAGGAGACGTGCCAGAAATCCTTAAAGATAAAGTAGTATATTCGCTTGAAATAGGCGGACTAATGGCAGGAACAAAATATCGTGGTGCCATGGAAGAAAAACTAAAAGACGCTATCGAAACAATAATAGAAAGCAAAAATATAATAGTATTTATTGATGAAATTCATACACTAGCACAAGCAGGTTCTGAAAAAGGTGAAACCTCTCCATCCGATATGTTAAAACCATACCTTGCAAGAGGAGAACTACAAACAATCGGTGCAACAACAACAGATGAGTATAAAAAGTTTATTGAAAAGGATAAAGCTCTTGAACGCCGTTTCCAACCCATAATTGTTAATCCTCCAACAGTTGAACAGACAATACAAATATTAAAAGGTCTTAAAGATAGCTATGAGGCCTTTCATAAGATTACTATAACAGACGAGGCAATAGAAGCAGCGGCAGTGCTATCTGATAGATATATTATGGATAGAAGTCTGCCTGATAAAGCTATTGACCTTATAGATGAGGCAAGCAGTAAAGCAAAAGTCAATTATACCGTTAAACCACAGGAAGTGCGAGTTCTTGAAGAGAAAATGAAAGGACTATCAGCAAGTAGGGATGAAGCTTCACTACAACGAAATTATGAAAAAGCAGCAAAACTTCAATCTGAAATAATCAATCTTGAAAATGAACTTAAAAAGCAAAGGGATAAGTTTGACGTAAAAAGAGAGAATAAAGCAGTACAATCAATAGGTGCAAATGAAATAGCTTCAGTTGTCGCAAAATGGACAGGTATACCAGTAACAAGAATTACTGAAAGTGAAAAACAAAAGCTTATTCACTTAGAAGAAATACTTCATAAACGAGTGGTTGGGCAAAATGAAGCAGTAGAAGCTGTTGCAAAGGCTATAAGAAGGTCAAGAGTAGGACTGCAAGACTCAAAACGTCCAATAGGTTCTTTCCTATTCATGGGTCAAACTGGTGTGGGAAAAACCGAACTATCAAAAGCTATTGCCGAAGCTATGTTTGATGATGAAAATAATATTATAAGAATAGATATGAGTGAGTTTATGGAATCTCATTCAGTATCCAAACTTATCGGCTCACCTCCAGGATATGTAGGGTATGAAGAGGGCGGTCAGCTTACAGAGCAGGTTCGCCGTAGACCATATAGTGTTGTGCTTTTTGACGAAGTTGAAAAAGCACATCCAGATATATTCAATGCGCTACTTCAAATATTAGATGACGGAAGACTTACAGATGGGCAAGGTAGAACAGTAAGTTTTAAAAACACAATAATAATCATGACAAGCAATGTCGGAGCAAATGAAGTAAAAGAGCATCGTAAAAGTTTGGGTTTTGGTGAAACACAGGAAGAGGAAGTCGATTCAAAGAAAATATATATGAGCGCTCTTAAAAACAAGTTTAAACCAGAATTTATTAATAGAATTGATGTGATTTGTATTTTTGATAACCTTACTCAAAAAGAACTTGTGAAAATAGCAAAAATACTAATATCAAATATAAACAAACGATTGAAAGAGAAAAATCTTTCACTAAAAATAACCGAAGATGCTCTTGAATATATCGTAGAGAAAGGCTCAAATTCAGAATATGGAGCAAGACCATTAAAAAGATTTATTCAGCAAGAAATAGAAGACCAAATTGCTGAAAAGATATTACTTGGCCAACTTAAAAATCAAGGACAAATAGTTATAGATGTTGAAAATGAAAAATTAACTTTTGTTTCTGAGTAAATCATTTGGTTAAATTCCCAATTCGTGTTAGAATATATTAGGAGTGATAAAGCTTCAAAAGGAGGGAATATGAAACTAGAAATCACAGAAAGAAATAAATATAAGGTAAGTTCAAGATTAAAACAAATTATCGAAGATAAAATGAAAAAACTCGATAAATACTTTGATAAGGATGCATCAGCGAAAATAGTTTGCTCAAAAAATGGAAAACAAGAAAAACTAGAAATAACTGTTAAAGTTGACGGACTATTATATCGTTCTGAAGTTGTTAGCGACAATATGTATAACAATATTGATTTCGCATTGCCAAAACTTGAAAAACAAATAGTTAGAAATAGTGAAAAATTGAAAGAAAAGAGAAAGACACGAAAAATAAAAGAAATGGTTACAGAGCCTTATGAATTTTTGGAAGAAGAACCAGAAGACCTTCCTGCAATTTTTAAGAAAAAGACCTTTGACCTTGACCCAATGCTTGTAGATGATGCAAGATATGCTATCGAAAGATTAGGACATGATTTCTTTGTTTTCCTAAATGCGGAAACAGGCAAAATAAATATTATTTATCGCCGTAAGGATACTAAGTTTGGTCTTATCGATTTAAAATATTAAAAAATTCGCTCTTTTAGAGCGATTTTTTAGTATTGACAAATAATTGATGGTATGATAAAATAAAATTAAATTGGAGGTAAATTATGTTAAGTGAAGAAAAAGTAGGTAGAAGAGCAAAAATCCT
>CARFEX010000028.1:0-7864 GCA_948971535.1 uncultured Eubacteriales bacterium
AAGATTGATGGAGGAAATATGGAAAGTAAAATTACAGTTGTAGAAATGTATGATAAAGATATCTTAAAATATAAAAAGAAACTTCGTTATAATCAAATTGTAGGAAATGTGGGTTCGCTAACATTTATTGGTTCGATTGCAGTAGGTCTAGGGCTTGCAATTGCACAACCAAGTGAAGTTGCAAAGATTGTTGGTACACTTTTACCTTTTACAGTGGGTGCCGCATCATTAATTACCTCTGTGGTTGGCTATACTATGTCTAAAATGAGAAAATTTAAAATTGAAAATCTTGAAGAAGAAAAACATATTGCAGAAATAATGGAAAAACATTCTAAAATAGAATTACAAAAAAAGAATGAATTTGAAAAAAATGATGCTGTAGTAGCTAAAAAGCAAAAGAGCATTCATGATATAGTCCGTAAAAACGATTTGCAAAGCCATTGTTAAAAATATTAAGCAGAAAAATTTTATTTCTGCTTTTTTTTGATGTTGCTGGCACTTCGTATGCTCATGCGCTCGCGCGCTTGACGCACAGCTCGCGCATATTTCTTCGACATAGTTTTTCTTTTAAATTGAGTAAAACATTTTTCCGAAATTGCTATAAAAAGTGGATTATTATAATTATCAAAAAATTAAAAAAATAGGGTATTTACATCCGAGTTTTGCTGTGATATAATGTAGACAGGAGAAATTTATGAAATACTCACTTTTATCGAATATCAGCACAGTAGGAATAGTTTTTGCTTCAATTGGCGGAGTAATACTTCTTGCGATTATATTATATCTTATAATTGTACCAACAAAATACCTTTTTGCTTCAATTTTTGGTGGTGCATATATACCTAGTTATAAACTTTTAGGTATGCGTAGCAGACGAGTAAATCTTAGTTTACTAGTAAACTCATATATTCTATCTAAAAAGGAAAATTTAGGCTTTACTCTTGACCAATTAGAAAGCCATTATATTGCTGGCGGAAATTGTCTTGAACTACTTTCAACACTTACAAAAGCAAAAA
Source organism: uncultured Eubacteriales bacterium (assembly GCA_948971535.1). GTDB lineage: Bacteria > Bacillota > Clostridia > Christensenellales > UBA1242 > Caccovivens. Next base: position 1,017 of record CARFEX010000028.1, read on the forward strand.
ATGCAAATATTCCACTTGATGTCGAGCTTGCAAAGGTGATTGACCTTTCAACTCATAGACTTAAAGATATCATAGACGAAGTTATTCATGCAAAAGTTATAGAAATAAAAAATATTAAAGCGATAACTCAAGATAGTATAGAGCTTATAGTAGACGTAAATGCAACGATAAGACCAAGACTTGAGAATTATGTAGACGGTCTTGGAGAAGAAGCTCTTAAAACAAAAGTTAAAGAATTTGTTATATCAGGTATAGCACTCGTTGGCGACCATAAAGCAGGGCTCGCTAGTCCTGAAAAGATTGTTAAAGGATGGGAAAGCTCAAAAGTTGACACGGATTGTGGCTTTACTTTAGAAGCACTTGAAATTTCATCAGTTGATATTGGTCGTGATATCGGTAGCGAAATGTCAGCAAAAAGAATAGAAAAAGAAAAAGCTTATGCAGAATTTTCAGCAACAAAACAACGTAATCAAGAAATTATGCGTGAGCTTGAAATGAAGACTAGAGTACAGGAAATGAAAGCAGAAGTGCTTTCAGCTGAAGCAGAAGTGCCAAAAGCTATCTCTGATGCAATCAAAGAAGGTCGTTTCTCAATCATGGATTATTATAAACTTATGAATTTGCAGGCAGATACAGCTCTTCGCCGTTCAATTATTTCAAAAGATAGTGCCAATAAGAAGGAAGAATAATATGTTGTCAGTACCAGCAATAGTAGGAATAATAATAGGCGCATGTTTTGTCTTATTTATAGTTTATGCGATATGCGTTCGTATATCAAATGTTAAGCGTTTTGATAAACTTTTTGGCTCAAATCATAAAAAAGTTATGCAAGAGAGAAAAGACCTTAATTTTATAGAGCCACAACATAAAACAAATGAAATAGAAACTAAAATTGAAAATAAAGACCAACCAGTCATAGAGGACTATACTGAAGACCAAATTTTAACAAATGATTTCATGGATAGCTTTGACTTCTCTAAAAATAATGAAATAAACAAGTTAGACAAAAGCCAAATGACACGAAAATATGATCAAATTATGAGCAGGTTTGACTCATTGACAGCAAATCCAAGACAAAGAATGGACCCTACTTTTTCAAGACAAAAAGCAAGTTATTTGAAAGATGAAGAGGAAGACGATGATTTTGAGTCTTTCATGAACGAACATTCATATGGTAGACTTTTGGCAGATAAAACACTTTATGACCAAATACAAGACCTGAGCCCAGAGATGAAAGCACTTATATTTAGTGGAATTTTTAGGCCATATAATGAAACAGATACAAAGAATGTATAATATTATAAATTGAACACGCATAAAACGATATAAAGGAGTTTGACGCATGTTCAATTTTTTTGATGAGATAAAGAAAAATGTAGCAAAAATAGAGCCGAAATTATTAGGCAATTATAACATCGTCAATATTTCTGGCAGAATTTTGTATGTGGAAGGACATTGTGGACTTACTGTTTTGTCTAGAGAGAATATAACTTTTAAGGTCAAACATGGTCGCATAGTTGTAGAAGGGAAAAATTTGATACTTGATGAACTTTCTGAAAATACTCTGAAGATTGTAGGAGAAATTATCAAAGTGGAGGCATTTTGATGAAGAAGTTGTCAAGCAGAACGCAATTTAAAATAAAATCACTTAATCAAGAACGTAAATTAGGTGAATTAGCAAAGAAAATAACACTTTATAAGATAGATAGGTTAGATAAAACTATTACAAGTTTTGAAGTTGATAGCAAATATGGTAAAGAAGTTTCAAGATTTCTTAAAAGTGAAGGCGTAGAGATTTTAGAAACAAATCAACATGGACTTAAAAATATTTTGACTAAACTTATGACAAGTTATGGTATTATTGTTGCTGGATTATTGTTATTGGTTTGTTATTTGATACAATATAATTACGTGTGGAAAATTGATATATTCGGATTAGAAAAATTAAATCGAGCAGAAGTAGTTGCTTTTATAGATAGCAATGTAACCAATCGTTGGAAAGGTAGCATTGATACAAAAGAACTTGAAATAAAGATGAAAGAAAACTTTGATAGAGTTTCTTCAGTCAGTGTTGCCATTGTAGGACAAAGTCTTGTAGTGAGCATAAATGAAAGTATTTTGCCTGATGAGATGTTGGGTGAATTTTCTCCTATAAAATCAAACTTTGATGGCAAAGTTACAAAAATAAATCTTATTCAGGGCTCGCTTGCTGTTAAAGTTGGTGATATCGTTAAAGCTGGTGATATTTTAGTTTATCCTTATATCATAGATACTGATGGTGAGAAAAGAGATGTAAAACCTAGAGCGGATATAGAAGCAGATGTTTGGTATGAGGGAGAAGTTAGTCATTATGAAAGCTATCAAAAGGTCAATAGAACTGGCAATAAAGTTGAAATTTGTGAAATTTCTCTTTATGGGTTAATTCTATATAGCAACAATAAAGAAATGAAATTTACAGATTACGAGTTTGAGGAAAGTGTAGAATATTTTAGTAAAAATAATATTCTGCCATTGAAAATATCACGAAAAAAATATTTTGAAATTGAGTATTTGACTATAAACCAAAACTTTGAAGAGGTTAGAGAAGAAAAATTAGCTGAGGCACGCCAAAATGCCTTGATTTATTTGCAGGAAAGTGAGATAATAAAAGAAGAAAATTATATAATAAAAAGTACTGGAGGTATTACAACAGTTAGTTATATTTTAACAGTACAAAAGAACATTGGAGGCTAAATGAAAATATATTTTGAAAATGCAAGATTTTCAAATAAAACCAATATAAAACGGGTTTTTAATACAGCTATTAAAGAAACAGGAAATAATGTAAAAGATATTGCAGTTTGCGTTAAATTTGTGTCCGAAAAAGAAATTGCGAGATTAAATAGAGAGATACGCAATATCGATAAAGTTACAGATGTGTTATCCTTTCCTATGCTTGAAATTGTAGCTCCTCAAAAGCTTTTTGAGTTTGAATGTGAACGGGATATGAATGGTGAATTATTTATTGGTGATATCGCAATCTGTAAAAGGGTTGCATCACGTCAAGCAAAAGAGTTTGGACATTCTTTTAAAAGGGAAGAAACTTTTTTGGCGCTTCACGGACTTTTGCATTTATTAGGTTATGACCACTTGAATGAGGAGGATGAAAAAATAATGATGAGTACAGCCGAAAAAATACTTGATACGCATAAAATAAACAGAGGTAAAAATGGAATATAGTTTTGGTTATGTCGCCGTTGTAGGAAGGCCAAATGCAGGCAAAAGTAGTTTAATTAATGCACTTGTTGGTGAAAAGGTTGCAATAGTATCAGCAAAACCTCAGACAACTCGTGATAACATATTGGGAATTATGAATGGTGAAAATTATCAGGTTATCTTTGTAGATACTCCTGGTGTACATAGAAGCAAAAATCAACTTGATAAGGCTATGATGAAATCTGTCCGCTCAGCTATCGCTAGTGTGGACTTATTATTATATTTAGTAGACGGAACAAAAGAGTTTGATGAGGAAGAAAAAGCATACTTTGACCATTTGCAAGGTGATAAATATTTGATTAAAACAAAAATCGACAAAGCGAAAGTTAAAACTTTTAAATCAGATTTTCAAATTTCTTCTATGACTGGTCAAAATCTTCAAGAACTAAAAGATTTTATTATTGACAAAATGCCAAAAAGTAAAGACAAAAACTTTTTGTACGACCAAGATTATTACACTGATAAAAGCGTTAAATTTTTGATTGCAGAAGAGTTGCGAGAAGCATCTCTTAATAAGTTTGACGATGAAATTCCTCATGGTATTGCTATCGAAATCATACGATTTGAAGAAAAAGGTAATATCACAGTTATTGAAGCTGATATAATTTGTGAGCAAGATAGACATAAGGGTATGATAATTGGAAAAGGCGGAAAAAATCTCAAAGAAATAGGACAAAAAGTTAGAGTATATTCAGAAGAACTTTTGGGATGCAAAGTGCTATTAAAGCTTTATGTTAAAGTTGAAAAAGATTGGCGTAATAAGCCAAACAAAGTTCGCAATTTTGGTTATTAATTTAAAGACAGCTAAGCAAAGCTGTTTTTATTAGTTTTTAATCTTTTTTTATTGTAGGGAGCTGGAATTAAATTTTGAAAGATTTTCAAAATTTAAATGGCTTATGCCATTTGTGCACACTTATTAAAGTGTGCAATTCCAGCAGTGGTATTAATAAAATAGTGTATAGCAAAAATAAACTTTAATAAAATAATATTTGTTTTAAATTGTAAATTTTTATTACAAAATTTAAACTCAATGAATTATTTGTGAATTGAATAGAAATTGTGATATATTATATAATTAAGAGGAGTAAAAATGAAAATTAATTATCTTTCAAAAGAATATTTAAATAGACTTGATGGTTATTGGAAGGCATGTAACTATTTATCAGTTGCTCAATTATATTTGTTAAAAAATCCATTATTAAGACAACCACTTAAAAGAAGTGATATCAAAGCTAAGATTGTAGGGCACTGGGGGACAGTCCCAGCTCAAAACTTTGTTTATGCACATTGCAATCGTGTAATAAATAAGTACGACCTTAACATGATACTTATTTCAGGACCAGGACATGGCGGGAACTTTTTTGTCGCAAACTCATATCTTGAAGGAAGATATAGTGAGGTTTATAAAGATGTTTCACTTGATGAGAAAGGTATGACAAAGCTTTGTAAACAGTTTTCTTTTCCTTGTGGAGTGTCAAGTCATGTTGCTCCAGAAACTCCAGGTTCAATACATGAAGGAGGGGAGTTAGGCTATAGTCTTTCTCATGGCTTTGGTGCAGTCTTTGATAATCCTGATTTAATAGCAACTGTTATTGTAGGAGATGGCGAAGCAGAAACAGGTCCACTTGCAAACTCTTGGCACTCAAACAAGTTTTTAAATCCAAATAGTGATGGTGCAGTTTTACCTATCTTAAATCTAAATGGTTATAAAATTTCAAATCCAACAATACTGGCTAGAATATCAAAAGAAGAGCTAACAATGTTTTTTAAAGGTTGCGGTTGGGAGCCAATTTTTGTGGAAGGCGAAATTCCAGAACAAATGCACATAAAAATGGCAAAAGCTATGGATAAAGCAATCTCTCAAATTAAAAAAATACAAAATAATGCTAGGACAAAAAATATACTAACTCGTCCTATCTGGCCAATGATTGTGCTTCGCACTCCAAAAGGTTGGACAGGTCCAAAAGAGGTGGAAGGAAAAACAATTGAAGGGTCTTTCCGTGCTCACCAAGTGCCTATCAGTATGGAAAAAGAAGAACATATAGCACTTCTTGAAAAATGGTTAAAATCATATAATCCAGAACAACTTTTTGACGAAAACTATCGTTTGAAAGAGGAGTATGCACAGATAGCACCAAAAGGTGATAGACGAATTTCAGCTAACCCAATTACTAATGGAGGACTTCTCTTAAAAGACCTTAAAATGCCAAACTTTAAAAAGTATGGTTTGAAATTTACTGGCCATGGAAAAGTTAAAGCACAAGATATGCTAGTTCTAAGCGCTTTTATTAGAGATATCTTCAAGTTGAATAAAGATAGCAAAAATTTCAGAATTTTTAGCCCAGATGAAGCAATGTCAAATAGACTTTATCATGTGTTTGAAGAAGAAAAACGTGATTTTAATGCCACAATCTATGACACAGATGAAAATTTAGCCATAAATGGTAGAGTTATGGACTCATATCTCAGTGAACATTCTTGTGAAGGGTGGTTAGAGGGATATCTGTTGACAGGTCGTCATGGTATGTTCGCAAGTTATGAAGCTTTTATTAGAGTTGTAGATTCAATGGTATCTCAGCATGCAAAGTGGTTAAAAGTTTGTAGTGAACTTGAATGGAGAAAGTCTATTTCGTCACTTAACCTGCTTTTAACAAGCAATGTATGGCAACAAGACCACAATGGATATACGCATCAAGAACCAGGATTTTTAGACCATGTGGTGAATAAAAAAGCAGATATTGTGAGAGTATATCTTCCTGCTGATGCAAATTGTCTGCTTTCATGTTATGACCATAGCCAACGTAGTAAAGATTATATAAACGTTATAATCGCATCCAAACATCCAAGTTATCAATGGTTGAATATAGATGAAGCCACAGAGCATTGCACAAAAGGAATTGGTGTTTGGGACTGGGCAAGCAATGATAATGGCAAACCAGATTTGATAATAGCAAGTTGCGGTGATACTCCAACTCTTGAAGCTCTTGCATGTGTAAGTATACTTCGAGAAAAACTTCCAAACTTGAAGATAAGATTTATAAATGTTGTAGACCTTATGAAAATGGAGGCGAAACTTGAACATCCGCATGGTCTTACTAATCAGGAGTTTGATGCACTCTTTACAAAAAACAAACCAGTAATTTTCAACTTCCATGGATATCCAAAGCTAATACATGAGTTTTTGGTTACAAGAAATAACAAGAATTTTGATGTGCATGGCTATCAAGAAGAGGGAACTATTACCACAGCCTTTGATATGAGAGTTCAAAATAAAATTGATAGGTATAATCTAGTTAAATCATCTCTAAAAGCACTCGGTATAGAAAAGGAAAATAAAGAAATAGTTAAAGAAATGGATGCACTTCTTAAAAAACACAAAAAGCACATTGCAGAATTTGGTGCAGATATGCCAGAAGTAGCTTCATGGCAATGGAAAGATAAAGAATAACAATACTTATTAAAATCGTATAGCTCTTGCGTTTTTGAAAGGTACACAAATTTATATCTTTTTATATTTGTGCTTATAAATAAAAAGTCACATAAATACAATGTGACTTTTTTTAAATAATAGAGTAAAATAAAATAATTAAATT
>CARFEX010000028.1:7874-8372 GCA_948971535.1 uncultured Eubacteriales bacterium
TATCAAAAAAAAGTAATCTATAATTAACAAAATATATATTAACGAAAAGGAAATAGAAGAAATAATGAGAGTTAAAGTAATAGGAAATAGTTGTACATGGTTCAAAAGGCCAAATACAAGTTTTGTGCTTGATGATAATATATTATTTGATGCACCTCAAGGCTCACTAAAATTTATGTTAGATAATGTAGACTTTGAAAAGATTAAATATATAGTTATAACTCATTTTCATTCAGACCACTTTGCAGAATTGCATTTATTTTATGATATGTTAAAGAATAGACAAAATACCGAAAGGGTGGTTATAATCGGCCCAAAAACTTTGAGAAAAAGACTTTTGACTATATTTAAAACTTTCGATGTACCACGAACTAAGAAGAAACTCGCAAAAACTTTTATTTTTAAAGAGATAAAGGCTAAGCAAAAAGTTGAACTTGATAATTATATTTTGCAATCATATAATGTAAAACATAACGTTAAAACATTAGGCTATACTTT
>CARFEX010000029.1:0-5806 GCA_948971535.1 uncultured Eubacteriales bacterium
TAAAAACTACAACCAAATTCTCCATATGACATAGTGTTATATTTACCTTTATTTTTGTCATATAACTCAAACCAAATTTCACTAATATTTGTGCATGGGCTAACTATGGAGATATTGTGTTCAAAAGAATTATCTAACTTATCGGTTATTCTTTTATTAACCCCACACATATTTAAAATATCACTATCAAAATCTGGCGAATCAGAATTTCTTGTTCCAAAGTTTATTTTGCAATTGTGTATTTCAGCGATGCCCAACAATTTTTTTAATGTGTTAATATGTGATTGACTAAATGTTAAATTCATAATTCTTCTCCTAAAAACATTTTTTTAGCAATCTCAACTGCCTTTTCATAATTATCTTTATTTGCAACCAAAATCACTTCACAATCTATATACAAGCACTCTTGATTGTAGTAATCACTTGTTTCATCATCTTCTATGTCTAACCACAATCTATGTCTCTCTAGGTCTTTGTCAACAAATATATATTTTTTAGTATTTAAGAATGTCTCCCAAATAGGTGGTTGAAAGTATGTCTTGACATAGGTATGCATCTTGCTCACCCATTCTGCTTGTTCTTTGGTTTTGTATAAACGGTCAAAGAGATAGTATTCAGCATACTCACATTCATCTCCATCTTCATCAAAGTAGTTGTATCGGTGTTCCTTTAAACTTCTTGTAATGTCAAAATCAATATCAAAATACCCAAAATCAAAGTCATCATTTAATTTAAGTTCTTTAATACCATCATTAGATTCTAAATAATAAATAGTATTTTGATTTTGAATAAGTGTTTTAAGTTCTTCTTCTGAAATCATAAATCTTCTCCTTTTTGGTTTAATTTTTCCATTTTGTCTATTAAAGTTGAGAAAATATTTGTCAATGATTGTCCACCAAAGAAAACATTTCTCATACTCTGTGCTGTTTTCTTTGAATAAAATAATGCTTTATCGTGTTCAATATCTGGAGTGGGTTTTGAGCATATAAAACATCTACATATATCTGGTCTCACTTCATAAATTAAACACTTTTTATTTTTGTTGTCTCTAAAGGGACAAGTTAGGTCTAATCTAGTATCGAGTATTGATAAGTGTTTGCTTTCTTTTATCCCATTTTTTAGAATATATTTTTTAATTCTATTTATCTCTGTTTGGTCTAAAGGTAGCATATCACTGCAACACTCACCACAATTAGAGCATTTGCCATTACATGTCTTGTTTGTAATCATATTTTCAAGTCTCATAGCATTGTCCCCAATTTTCCATTCAATTCTTTAACTCCAACCATTTCAGATGGTGGTGTAGGAATTTGAGTTTTTAATGGTCTCCACAAATGCAAACAATTTGGGTGATTATTTATGTAATCTTCTTTTTTAGGATGTAATTGCATAACAACTTCATCATCTTTAAAGAAAAGGTCTTTTATTTGACACATTATCTCCCAAGTAGGAACACAACTAGCACAGGATACTGACACATGTTCCCAGTCTCCACCATTTGAAGCTATTACAAAGTAGTTGTTGCCTTTGATTCTGAACTTAAAAGCACCATTACTTTCATCTCCAACTAGGCCAAAGAAATTAACACGGTTTTTATTTAATTCATTCAAATTTTTCATAACATTACCCCTTTAACTTCCTTTCCACATCTTTTAATTCTTCTACAAGAGTTTCGGCATAATATTTTGCTCTGCTTAAATATACTTGTTTAGTATTTATAATTAAGTTGTATATATCTCTTGGCATAGAAAAGATAATTTCTTTTAGTGGTTGATATGCTTCAAATTTGCCAACCAATTCATTTTCAAGAAACTTTGGTGATTGAATAATTTCTTTCACAAACCCCACATCTTGACCTTTCATAGTCTCACAAACAACAACATCTCCGACTTTTACTTTTACACCTTTCTTGATTTTAAACAGAAAGGTTCTTGCATTAAATTCCTTGTGTGATACAAGAACATATTTTTGATTTTTCATAATTTCTCCTTTTTTTACACACAATTCGTGTGTATGATTTTTAGATTAAAGGCAAAATGCTGGGCGAACACCGCCAGAATTGCCAGCGCGGCCGTAGCCGGCAACACCATCGCCGCTGACACGGCAGAAGTAAGTGGAGGCGGCAACATTTGGTGAACGTAACCACCACCAATCAGAAGAACCATTTCTGTGAGCAATTCTGTTTTCTTGGTCTTTAAAATATTCATATTGTTCACCCTCACCATCTACTGAATAGCTACTATTGCCAAAGACTTCTGACTGACTGAGCAAGAACAACTTATCTTGAGTTGTTTTAAGTTCTTCACTTTCATTACCAATACTTGTATTTTTATCAACTACTGCTATTACACTCTGTAATTCGGTTGGCAACAACTTAAATAATCGGTTCATATACTCATTTCGCATTTTGCACTTTTCCCATCCGCCATCATTTGTATATTCACCATTCATTTCAAACTCACCATCTAGCAAATCTTTAAAAGCAAAAGTAATTCCGGCATTTTTGTTTTGTTCACTTAATTTGTCATGATTGAAACCAATAATTACCAATTCTGCAGTTTCACCAGTATAAAGAGTTATTGTTTTTGTATCTCCAACTTCAAATACTTTACTTGCTCTACCATTCTCTGCAATTTCATTGATTTCTTCCCAACTTAAAGCATTAAGATTTGTTTTATCTCCCCTAATTTCTGCCTTAAATTTAGTAAAACACTTTTCTATTTTTTCTTGGTTTGTTAAACCTTTAATTCTGTTTTGCAATTCATCAATTGCATTTAAAATTTCTTCTTTCATAATTTTTTCTCCTTAAACATATTTTTAAAAATTGCCATCAATACATTCACAACAATACTATCTCCGGCAAGATGATATAAACTTGCATTGCTTTGGTTTTTAGCAATATTCTCAAAATCTTCATCCTTAACACCCATTAGTCTAAAGTATTCTCTCGGTGTAAGTTTTCTGATTCTGTAGTCTGCAAACACAACTCCTTCTTTAGGTGTAGTTTGCAAAGTATCACTAATATTTTTGTCTGGTTTAAACCTATCTTTCCCTTTCATAAAGTTTTCGCTATCTAGCATTCCGGGTTGATGCCATTCAATATAATTGTCATAGTTTTTAGTGATATCATAATCTTTGCCTTTTATGTTGACTTTGGGTGTCTCTATAATGCATTTAGGGTCTTTATAGTCTCTTGCCATAATAGTTGGCATAATTCCATCTTTTGGAGCTTTATTTTCCAATTTAGATACTCCAAAATTAGTTGTTAAAGAACCTTTTATTGCTCTGTCTGACAAATAGAATTTTTCATCTACATTATCTTCTAATAGGTCCTCAAGTTTTAGTTCTAATTTTATAGGTTCTGGGAAGTGATAGTAATAATCGCCAAGCAAACTTACCATAAAACACCTATCTCTGCTTTGTGGGACTCCATAGTTCCTTGCATTTAAGAATGCTCTATAATTTTTGTATCCCAAAGTTTCCAACTTTTCTAACCATTTTGCAAAATGCTTAATATTTGCCTTACCAACAACTTCCGGCACATTTTCCATAAGCAGAATCTGTGGAAGTTTTGTTGTATCTGGTGGGTTATACCAGTCTGTATAAGGGGTCATACTGAAAATTCTTGGGTTCTTAGGTTTGTGTCGGTGTGGTATATAACCACTGCATTCATCTAATAACCTTTCTACTTGCCATAACATACCAGACCTTGTCCCACTTCCTTTTGCCATTCCTTTTCCAAGTCCAGCAGAGCTTAAGTCTTGGCAAGGAAAACTATATGTCATTATGTAACAATATTTATCAGTCTCAACTATCTCCAAGTCCGAACCAGATGTTTGCTGAATATCAACTAAATTATTTGTTGCTTTAATATTATTAAATATTTGCCTTTGCCTAGTTTCTCCAAGTCTCTTTATTTCTTCTAAAGTCATTGGCTCATTGTAGTCCATGCTTATATTTCTCTTGTATAAATAATCAATAATTTGGTCTTTAGAATAGTCTTGTGAGTAATCTCTATTGTCTTCTTTAAAATGTGCATCCTTATAAGCTTGAATTGATTTAACTGCCCACTCACAAATTTTGTAATGTTCAAAATTTTTATTTAGATATTTTAATGCAAATGCTTGGCTACCATAACCGGCAAATAGTTCTATTAGTCTGATTGGTTTGTCAATTGAAAATTCTTGACTACCATCAAATAAACTCATTTGTCCCAAGCCCATACACTCACCTACTCTTTAACAGCAAACACTTGCTTTCGGTCAATGTTGCGTTTGGTTTGTTTTAAGCTCCAACCATGACACCATGATATAGGAACTAATTGGTCGTTAAAAATTACATATTCATATTTTAAAAGTTCATCAATACTTGTAATAACTTTACCTTTTATTTCTCTTACTTCTCTTGCTCTCATTGTTCAATTTCTCCTATCCAAATATTTCTTCTAAATTCTTCTTTTCATCTTCACTTAAAGAAGATTCTTCTATTGGAACCATGTCATAAAAACATGATTGTTTAGTTGTTTCATAAACAACTGATTTTTCCGGTTCTGGTTTATCTTCATTGATTTTGTCGCATTCATAATAACTATTTGAAATACGGTCATATTTAAGACACACAAAACCTAATTTATTAAACCTTGTTTTTAAAACTTCAATAACAGCATCTGCTTGGTCTAATTCATAATTATTCAACCTTACAATTGCCTTTAAAGATTTATAAGCTTTACTAGATTTATCCACATTATCTAACCTTATAATGTTTATTGCTGTAGCACCCTTATTTCCAATGGCACTAGTTCCAGCAATTTCTTCTAGTCTTCTTCTAATAACTCCTACATCGGAAGTTTTTCTATAATGTGCCAATACACAAATGTGAATATCATGCTCTGTTACATATCTTCTTAATTTCTCAAAGCAATCTTTCTGCTCTTTTATCTCATCAGTTGTAGTTGTCTCAATCTGCATCAAATTATCTAGAACAAAATAATTGATATTTCCATTTGTATGGCAATAATCTATTACTTTTAGAATTGTGTTAATAGTCATTCCCAACCTTGTGTCATAGTAGAACAATTTTCCTTTTGTCTTTTCTTTGATTTTTTGTTCTATCTCTTCACTCACAAAATAAGCACCAACATTTGTGTCTTTGCCATTTTTTTGATAAGTAACATACTGATATTTTTCTTTTCCATACCCAGCCATTTGTCTATAGGTGTTTTGTTGTTGTTTTTTTAGAGTGCTTTCGCCATAAACACAAAAGACTCTATCTTCTTTGATAATATTATCTACAACTTGCGAAATGAATGTGGTCTTACCACTGCCGGTCTCACCAGCAACAATACTTATCTCCCCTAATTCCATTCCACCAGTAAGATAGTTAAGTTGACTAAATGGATACAATGCCCTTTCTGGCAATTTCCTTTCATAAGGCATGGAACTAAATTCAATAATTGATTTTCTTATTTTTGCTTCATCTATTTGCTCCATACTCTCTCCTAATAAAACTTGTCAGCAATTAAGCTAATAGAATTTTCTCTTAATTTATCTAAGACAACACTTGCCCTTAATTTCAAATTCTTACCTAACATTTCTTTTTCAATAATATTTTCAAATTGCTCTGGAAACTTATTTAAGAAAATTAAATCAAAGCAAACTGGTGGATACTCTTTACTGCAACAATATTGATTTTTCGTTATAACCCTGTCTAACCATTGCAGATATTCAATTTGATAACTTGCCCAAATAGATTTTGAAACTCTGTCATCGTTCTGTGAGAATTCCAATACATCTTGATTTTTCTTGGG
>CARFEX010000029.1:5816-8341 GCA_948971535.1 uncultured Eubacteriales bacterium
CATTTTTTTTTTTTTTTTTTCTAACATAAATATCTTCCAATACTCTTAATGCAGTGCAAATTTTGTTTGAAATTATACTAGTTATTTTCTTTTCTCTTTCTATTAACTTTTCTCTCTTTGCTTTCTCAAGTTTGATTTTTTTTATTTTTTCATCACTATCTTTTACATAGTGTTCAAAACCCAAATTAAAGTCATCATTCAGCATTTTTAATGCACTATACTGGTCTAAATTAAAATATTTCATAACAAAGTCAATGCCATCACCACCAACTCCACATCCAAAACATTTCCATTTACCAGTTCTTGAATGAATCGAGATACTTGGGTTTTTATCCTTATGGAAGGGGCATAAATATTTGCCATCTCTTCCATAAGTGTTTAAACCTAAATACCTATCTAATACTTCTTTAGAAGTTATAGATTGTTTAACAATTTCTAACCATGCCATTACTCATCTCCAATGTCTTTGGAATAAGCAAATTTAACCTTTTCCCACTCTGTTCCATAATGCTGATTCATATACTCTTCATAAGACATTTTTGAAGATTCAACATAATCACACAATGTCCTTTCACCCAAAAATGTTGGTAGTCTTGGAATATAGTGTTCTTCTGTATTTTTGTTATCAGCAATAAATTGCTTTAAAGCAAACAATATTTGTAAGTGATTATATCTTGTTGTTTTCTTACTCCCCATAATAGATACTTGCTTACCGACCAACCAACCATAATAAAGATTTAAACTAGTCTTTTTTTTTTTTTTTTTTGAACAAGGATAAATCTTATATAAAGTATTAAATTGAGATACTACACTTAATGTTTCTGTATCACTTATCACTTCAGATTTATCTTCAGTCGGCATAATATCTTTATTACTTTCTTCTATACTATCCTTATCTATACTAATTTGTGGATACGCTTTGGATACATCTTGGATACACCTTTCTGTATAAGCTTTATTATCTTCAATCATTAGTAAAGATTTTTCTTCTAGATATGTGGTTGGCGTATATCTATCGTTTTGAATATAGTTGTGAATTCTCCAGTGTTTTATTACACATATACCGGTTGGGAATATAAGAACGAATCTCTTTGCTACTAGCAAGTCATAATCATTACGGTTGGCGCCTATTTTTCTGATAATGGAGTTAGGGTTGCCAACAAACCCATCATCATCTGCATTTTGTATAAAGTGGAAATATAATGCTTGTGAACTTAGCGGCATTTCTAAAAAAGCATCAGTGTCGGTTATTTTTTTACTCATCATTCTACGGTCTGCCATTTATTTCTCCTTTTTATATTAGTTTTAGTATTATAAACAATACAATTAAGACAAAAATTTTTGCTGTCCAGAGAGTAATTGTCTAACCATGTTATATCCTTTATCTACCGCTAAAATTGCAACTGCTCTTGAATGATTTTCTTCTTGTGGGCCATCAAGTTCACTAGCATCTTCTACAATAAAACAACCTTTGTCATGTGAAGTTGTGATAATTGGATATCCTTCGGTTAATAATTCCCTAATGGTTCTCCTAAGTCCCCTATCATCTGGCAATTTTGTATATAAGCCGGTAGATTCATCAAGTTTGTAACTCATATATCCTTTTTCAATTAGATTTCTCATCATCTCTTCTTTGGATACATTTTTTGTTTCTGCAGTGCCACATTTAAAATCAATAAATCTTTTACATGTAACACGAAATATTTCTCTCTTAGCATCATCTTCAATCAAATCACACATTTTTCTTAATTGTTGACAATACCGAATTGTAGTGTTATTTTCCATAATTCTCCCCTTTAATTCACTTCTAAAATGTTTTTTAATTGCATCTGCATTATTCTTACAATATGGAGAGCAATTAAGTCTGCTGGGACAAAATCAACTTTAATATTATATCTATTACTAAATGATAGTAATGAATTATAAAATTGTTTTTCATCCACATATGCACCATCTGGTTTGTGATAGTTGGAATCGTGAATATCTTTCCAACTACCTTTTTCAATTACCAGATGTATTGTTTTGCAACCAACTCTAATTGTATCAATGAATTCATTGTGAAACCGTTCTCTACCACTTTTCAAGTTGCTACTCAACTCTGATAATGAATTTTTTCTTTCAACTACAACAATATTTTCTAATGTAACATTACATGGCAACCCAAGCTCTTCATTTTTCTTTAACATACAAGAGTAATCACCAAACTCTAAACTCTTTTTAGCCCAAGCAATCTTGTGTTTATCAAAGTAGTCAATAATGTGTTTATTTTCTTGTTCCGCAGTATCAACTAAAATTACCATTTGTTTCATTAGTTTATCTATTGTTGTTTTTGAGAGTTGTATATCTATCTTCATTTTTTCTAGAATGGTAGATTGTCATCATCTATTGGTTGCAACTCTTCCTTTTGTGGTGTTGTAGTTTGTGGTTGCGATTGAGAAGATTTTTCTTCTTCACTTTTTTGAGCTTTTTTAATCTCAATTTTACTGGTGCTAATATTGACTCCAGTATAAGTTTTAAGACTTCCA
>CARFEX010000030.1:0-886 GCA_948971535.1 uncultured Eubacteriales bacterium
ATTTGAAGGTTTTCAAATACCGCATAATTATCAACTACAAGTTCATCATACATAACATCAAATAATGTTTTATCTACTAGAATATTCACTCTTGTTGTATGAAGGTCTTTTATTTGGCTTTCTTCAAGCTTGAAATCTGACGAATATTCAACGTTTGGAAGCAAGTTTTCAACCTGTCCAGCATAGAAAAGCACATGGATACCATTTTCTGTATAAACGAGATTTGAAATATCTCCTATTTCACCATAACCATTATTGTATAGTTCAATAGCAGCATCAGTAAACTCTTCTACATATTTTGTTACCGCTTTTCCGTCTTTATCAACACCGATTGTATAGCAATAGCTTGAATTAAGCATTCCAGGGTCTTCATTATATTTATATATAAGTTCATTAAAGACATCAGCTTTAGCATAAGCATCTTTTTCTTGACCTACACGGGCAGCTATATGATTGCGAAGTGCAAGAGAACTTTTTTCATAATCTTGTTTTTTGCTTTCGTCAACTTCATTATAAACACCGTCATTATCAGCCTGTCTAACAACTGGTGTAATTTGAGCATAGAGTTTTTCAAGCTCGGCATCATACTCTTGTTCTGACAATCCGCCTTGTTCAAAACGTTCTTTTAATCTTTTGTATTCAGCTGATTGAGCATCGTTAAACTTAAATAATATATGTGCTACATTAAAGAATTTTGTGCTTTGGTCATCTGTCTTATAATAATAGATGTTTTGTGCACCACTTTGCATATCACTATCATACGAACTGCTATTTTCTACTTTATATTTAGTATATGATGACCTCACCTTACTAGAATAAAGGTCTACAATTTGTTGTGCAGTAATATTTGAATTGTTGTTGTCATCAGTTGTATAATACTCTTGAT
>CARFEX010000030.1:896-8226 GCA_948971535.1 uncultured Eubacteriales bacterium
TTGATATTTTTCTATCATATAGTTTTCATAGACAACTATATATAATCTATCGATTTCACGAGCGAATACAGATTTACGGTCCTCTGTTAAATTTTGTCCTTCCTCACTTCTAACAAGTGCTTTATAGTAATCATTATATGCTTTTGTATAGGCATCAGATTTCATTTCTCTAACCATTTGTTCAAAGTTTGTATATATAAGAAGTTTATCTTTGCCGTCTTCTGCATTATAATCTCTTGGTGTTTCATATCTAAAATCGTCAATTACTTTTGATGGAACATCCTCTTTTTTGATAATAAAGCTTTCTTTACCTTCAGCATCTGTATTTGTTAAAAGTGATGCAGTTTTTTTGTAGCCATTAAATTTAAGAGCCTCGTCAGATGAAGAGTCTGTTTGATTATCTTTTCCTAGAATGCTATCTAAGTAAGATTTAAAATTACTTTCGAGAGCCTCATATGTTTCTGTCCAAAGATAAGTTTTTTCAGCTTCGCTAAGCTGTGGGTACATTTCTTCTGCCTGAGCTATAGTTATCTTTCTTCTAACTAAAAGATTGATTGTTTCTTCAAGAGCCTTTTCTGTTGTCATCCCTTGATATTGAACATAATAATAACCATAACTATTAAAAGCTGTAATAAGGTCTTTTTTATTAATTATCATGGTGTCATTTTTTCCACCAGTCTTGTCTTTAAGCTCAATTTTTACAACTTCTGTTTTGTAATACTTTGACATATCTTTTGTAACCAAAGAACAACCTGTAAAAACAGATGTACAAAACAGCATCATACAAAGTAAAATACCAGTTAATTTTCTTTTCATGCTTACTCCTAATCCAAACTGATTATAGTCAATTATAATATAAGTTAATCTAAAATTTCAAGTAATTTCCAATCAAATTTAAACTTTACCTTTAGCACAAAGGAAAATATTTATCAAATTGTCCACTTTTGAGCGAATAGATAGTAGTTTTGTGAAGGTTATCTTTGGTAAAGCATCAAATGAAAGTTTGCCACCAAAGTCAGATATAACCTTTCCAAGTCTTTCGTCAATAATACCTTCCTGCTTTTCAAGTGTTATAACACATTCTGTTGCGGTTGCTCTGATTTTGAGTACTGCAAAGAGCGTTGCAAGGTTTTTAAGAAGCGCAAGACGGCACAGATTTTTGGTCTCCATAGGCACTTCACCATAACCGTCCTTCAAAGCCTTAAGTACGTCATTTTCTTCTTCCAAAGTTTTAATTTCACTTATTTTGGTATAGAAAACAATTCGCTCTTCACTTGAAGGTATATATTCTTGTGAAATAAATGCGTCTATTGCAATTTCAAGTTTAACCTCCTGTGCGTCTTTTATCTTCTGTCCTTGAAGTTGGCTTACAGCTTCATCTAAAAGTTTAACAAACATATCATAGCCAACTTTTGCTATATGGCCATGTTGCTCTTTCCCAAAAATGTTTCCTGCACCCCTGATTTCTAGGTCACGCATAGCTATTTTGAAACCACTACCCAAATGACTAAACTCTTTTATAGCTTCAAGGCGTTTGTATGCCTCAGGAGTGAGAATTTTATCCTTAACATAGGTCAGGTATGCATAACTAAGTCTATCACTTCGACCTATTCTCCCCCTTATTTGATAAAGCTGACCAAGACCCAATCTGTCAGCATCGATGATAACCATTGTATTTGCAGAAGGAAGGTCTACACCATTTTCAATAAGTGTGGTTGAAATAAAGATATTATACTCACCGTCATAAAGTTTTTGTATAGTATTTTCAAGTTGTCTTTCTGGCATTTGACCATGTGCGATACCTATTTTACTTTCTGGAACAAGCCTTGAAATATAACTTGCAAACTCCAATATATCTTCAACTCGATTATAAATAACAAAAGCTTGTCCACCACGTGAAAGCTCACGTTTGAGAACGTCTGCAATGAGCTGATCTGACTGCTCTGATACATAGGTCTGAATTGGCAATCTTTCTCTTGGCGGAGTTTCAATAATACTTATATCACGTATGCCAGAAAGTGACATATTTAAAGTTCTAGGTATTGGAGTTGCTGACAAAGACAAAACATCGATATCTCGTTTGGTATTTTTGATTTTTTCTTTATCTTCAACACCAAATCTTTGTTCTTCATCAAGGACTAACAAACCTAAATCTTTAAATTTAACATCTCCGCCAAGAAGTCTATGCGTTCCGATAATCATATCTATTTGACCATCAGAAAGTTTTTGCAAAATATCACGAGTCTGAGCTGGAGTTTTAAAACGATTTAAAACTTCTACTTTTACACCAAATGGTTCAAGTCTTGCTTTGGCTGTTCTATAATGCTGCTCTGAAAGTATTGTTGTTGGGCAAAGTAGTGCTACTTGCTTGCCATTATAGGCACACTTAAAACATGCTCTAAGTGCAACTTCTGTTTTACCAAATCCAACATCACCGCATACAAGTCTATCCATAATACGAGTACTTGTCATATCATTATCTATATCAGCAATGGCTTTCAGCTGGTCATCAGTTTCTTGAAAACCAAAAGCCTCAGCAAATTTCTTTTCTAGAAAGTCATCTCTTTTGAAAGCAAAGCCTTTGCTGTTTTGTCGCTCCTTATACATTTCGGTGAGTGAAAAAGCCATTTCTTTTAAACTCGAACGAACTCTGTCTTTAAGTCTAGTAAATTCAGCACCACCAAGAGATGATAACTTTGGAGCTTCTTCACTGCCAATGTATGCAGATATCGTATTTGCTTGTTCACTTGGAAGATATAGCACTCCACCATTTTTATATTCGATTACAAAATAGTCCTTTTCATAATCGCCTATTTTCATTTTTTCTATTTTAATACATTTGCCTATTCCATGAAAAGTATGAACAACATAATCACCAAGTTTTGGCAAATAAAATACAGAATGCTTGCCTTTTGAAAATTTGCTTGTATTTTGTTTAAATAGATTGTCAGCACCAATAGCAACAATACGTTCTTTGACAAAAGAAAAAGAATATGGATAGTTTTCTTTTGAAACAAAAACCTTGCCAGCTTCAAATGGCTCGCTATCATAATCATGATAGATAAAGCCATTTTCATGCAAGAAGTCACCGAGCTTTTCTTTGTTTCTCTCATTGCCAGCAAAGAGAATTACTCCACAATGCATTTTAGTAAATGAAATAATATCGTTGCGAAGTGCAATAAAATCCGTTAAATATGTGCGTGTACCAAAACTATCATTTTGATATAAATCATTCTCTTTGTTTGTTAGATTATCAAAAACATAATCAGCTTCTTTTTCAAATTTATCAAAATCAACATAATCTTTTTCATTGAATGTTGAAAGTGCTTGATAGCTTTTTTGCAAAAGTTCAAACTCATCTTTTAATCTCTTTGGTTCATCTAAAATTCTTACTCCGCCTAGTGAAAAGACATTGTCTTCACCATAGGGCAAAATATTTGGAAAAATTGTGAAATAATCAATAATTTCTTCATTTTTCATGTTTTCTAGCGAAAAATAGCTTATTTTTTCAATATTATCGCCAAAAAACTCCACACGAATAGGTTTTTCTTCGTTAGCAGGAAAAATATCTAATATATCGCCACGGAGAGCAAACTGACCTAAATCTGCAACAAGCCCAGTGCGTTCAAACCCCAATTTGACAAGTTTTTCTGTAAGCAAAGCTAGGTCGTATTCCTTGCCTGTGGTTAACTTGAATGGATTTAAAAATACATCAAGGTCAAATTTTATCATAGCCGAACAAGGCAAGACAATTAACGAATTGCATCTGCCAGAAAGATAGGCATTTATTCCGCCAACAAAGGGAAGAAGATTTTTATCTTCGCCGTCCTTTCCTTCACGTGAACTTGTAATGATTTGACAGGTTTTGCCAAGAGCTTCAAGTGCACGTTTATATTTGCCTGCTGTAACAAAATCTGGACACAAAAAAACTGAGTGGTCAATTCTGCCACTTAGCATTCCTTTTTCACCTTCGCTTATCCCTGTTATAATTCTATGACGAAGGATATTGTCAAGACGTGAGGTTATTCCGCTCATTTAAATTTTCTCCAAAATTGTTTCTACAGCCTCTTCTATTGCACTATATATCAAATCTTTATCCTTAACTTTTGACAGTACGTAATCTGCAAGGTCCATACTTTTATCACGACCAATGCCTACCCTCAATCGTTCAAAATCCTGTCCAATATATGACACTATACTTCGCAGTCCATTATGAGTTCCTGCACTGCCGTTTTGGCGATAACGAATTTTTCCAACTGGCAAATCTATGTCATCTACAACTACCAAAATTCTTGCGTCTTTATATTTTTTTTTCAAAAGTACAACAGCTTCGCCACTATTATTCATATAGGTCATTGGCTTTGCGAGAAGGACTTTATTGCTATTGTAAACAAACTCACTAGTGCATGCTTTATTTTTTTCTTTTGAAAAAAACACTCCCATTTTTTCTGCGAGTTTATCTAGTACCATAAATCCTATATTATGATAGGTATTATTATACTCATTCCCCTTATTGCCTAGGCCTACGATTATAATCATTTTTATTCTATGTCCTCATTAATAACCCTTTCAAAAGGTCCTATTGCCGTATTTTTGCCTATCTTGCTTTTTTCTATATAGCTTGCTTGCAAAATACAATCATCTGAAATAATGCTATCTTCTATAATATTTCCACTTTCTAACACAACATTCTTGCCAATATAAGTTTGACCTTTTAGAATATTGTTTGGGTAAATAATTGTTCCACTTTCTATCTCTACATCTCCGTCAATAAAGATTGTATTTTCACCAAACATGGTTATTCCATTTTTAAGATGATAATTTTTAATTTTATCATATAATATTTTTGAAGCATACGAAAGTTTTTTTGTATTGTCAACAACTGTAAATGCAAGCTTATCAAATTCATGCACACAAGGGATATTTATATTTTCAAGTAAGCCAAGAAAATCACGTCTAAACACATAGCCACGTGGAAGAGCTATAACATTCATACCGCTCTTTGTAAAAAAGTCCATAACAGCATGAAAATTACTTCTATCGAGAAGTGGTGTATCACTATAAAAAAGCGCTATAAATTTTTTATCTGTTTTTATACTTTTAAGAGTTTTTAATAAGTCTTCACCCTCATTAGCAAGCACCAAACTTTCACAACCACTACCAGCAATAAGCACCCAATCAAGCATCTTTTTTCCGCATATGTCTATATTTGCACTATCGAAAGCAAAGTTTTTGTTGTCAGCTTTTACCACAACAAACAGCACCTCTTCCCCTATCCATTCAGTGCTACCTGCACTAACTAATTGTTTTGGCAATATACTACTTTCTTCTATTGCACTTTCTTCTATCAAATCTGTATTTTCAAGTGCATCAAAATCTATTGCTAACTGATTTTTTGAAATTTCTAAATCTAATTCTTGTGTTTCCATGCTTTTAGTATATATTTTAGTTATTTTTTTGTCAACAATATACCAAACTTGTTATTTTAAAAGTGGTTTTTGTCCATACTTTATTAATATATATGGGCTATTATCAAAAAATTTAAAACATTATACCAAAATCATTTTTAAAATTATAGCTTTTATGTTAAAATTCATGTTGAATAGGAGAAAGACTATGAGAGAAAATAAAAAAAGCTTTTCATTTATTTTTTTAGCTATTATTTCCATTTTATTTGCCTTAAGTGCATTATTTTTTTCAATCCCTCATACCTCAGCAGAAATAGAAGAGAAATTTGGGTTTACAGATACTTCTAGTTATGATTATCAAGTTAAGGTAACACCTATCAAAACTGACGGCTCACCTACTAGTGGCAGAACTGTTGATTTCAACGGCGGAACAAACAATGGACATAAATTGAGTTGGCAGAAAATCAAAGGTTTTAATGTTACTCTCGGCAATGTTATAAATCCTCCTGAAAAAGACATATTAGACCAAATGTATCATTATTCTATTAGAGTTCATTATCTAAACACTTATATTTCTGACGCTAAAGAATTTGAAAGTACAGAAATACAAGTTAAAACTATAGTTGAAGATAATACCATTGAAAATCTCAGTTTATTTGAACAAGAACATTTCTCTGTTGAAATTGGCTCTGCAAATGTTGATGGAGTTGATTGGAGAGGTTGGGGAATTTATAGATTTGAAATAGAATTTTCATATAGAAATTCTCAAGGCGATACTTTTACTAAGGAAGCTTATTCAGATTATTACGGACTTGACCCAACAAACTATCTATCAAAACTTAGCATTGATTTCACAAAAGAGTCTTCAAAAAGCGACCTTTCTGCTGCCTACAACTTCTTTATTGAAGAAAGTGGAATAGAAGATCTTAAATATATCGATGTTGATACAATAAAATGGTACGTTAAAGGCGAAGGTTCTGACGGCATTAAATACGTGCTTACAGATGAAGACTTGAGCAAGTTCACCGATTATGAACAAAGCTTATGGGGCAATCAAGTTCGCCCTAGAACTGGTAAAACTTTTTACTTTGATGGTAGAGGAAAATTAGCAAAATGGCAGGTTTATTGTGAGATTATACCTCACGGAATTATCTCTGACCTTGACCTTACTAGCAATGTTTGCGAAGTTCAAACTGGTAGAAGCATGAATGTTCTCAACATTATTTGGTTTATAATTGGTGGAGCTGTGCTACTAACAGGTATTATTGTTATAATTATTGTAGTTGTAAAGAAAAAAGAAAAAGTTTGGTAAAAATAAAAAAACATCAGCTTATAACTGATGTTTTTTTTTAACACAAGAATAACACAATTAAAATGAGTGTTTTCTTTAGGTACGCAAGAATATTTCTTATATTTGCAATAACGAAAAGTATTGTAGATATTACATCCACCTGTAAAAATCAATAATTGTTATTAATTAAAACATTGCTCACATACTGAATCATATTCATCTTCTGCAGGTTTTTGTTTTGACTTTACAAAAACAGTTGTACCTCTCTCTAGTCCACAATCACATTTAATTTCTGGCACAGGTGAAGTTATATCAGAAAACATCGCTCCTTCAGACACTACATCCCCTTTATGAAGAACACCATTATAAATAATATATTCATCATCGGCAATTACAAAATGAGCCACACCCCTTGTTTTATAATAACAGCCAGACAAACTTAAAGCACTAGCAACTGCCACAACACCAACCATGACCAATGGCACAAATTTCTTTATTATTCCCTTCTTCATAACTGCCTCCTTTATCTCTTATACTTTTTATTATATATAACAATATAAATATGTCAATACTGAATTTTAAATACATTAAATTTAAATTAAAAAATTAG
Organism: uncultured Eubacteriales bacterium; assembly: GCA_948971535.1. Taxonomy (GTDB): domain Bacteria; phylum Bacillota; class Clostridia; order Christensenellales; family UBA1242; genus Caccovivens. The sequence goes on from CARFEX010000030.1 coordinate 8,206, forward strand.
GGAGCAAAAAACACCCTTAAT
>CARFEX010000031.1:0-1990 GCA_948971535.1 uncultured Eubacteriales bacterium
ATTTTAACATATATCATTTTAAAGGTCAATATTAATTCTTTAGTATTTTAGTGGCTTGTATAAGCATTTGTATAAGATTTTTTAAAATTTTTAATTGCTTTTTTTACGACCTAGAGTAAAGTTATCAACTGTACGGTCTTGTAGCTCTTTTATAGGATTAGGCTTTGTTTCAAATCGGTAATCTTTTCCAAATTTTTTAATGTGTTCTACAATAACTTGATGACCTGCTTCTTTTTCGGGTGTCTTATTAACTTTGTTTTGATATTTAAAGAAGTTGTCGCCATCATCAAGTTTATTTAAGTCAATATAGTCTTCACGTTGAGCAGTGTTATTAACTGTATTTTTTAATACCTTTCTTACATAATCAATATTTGATTGCAATTTAATAAGTTCTGGGAAAGTTCCATCTGGAATAACATCACTCCAGTCTTTCTTTTCATACTTTCTTAAATTTGCTAAGGAAGCATGAAGATGAGCAAGTTCTTGCTCAAATAGCATTTCCCAAATTTTCTTGATATTTGGGTCACTTTCATCGTTGAGCATAGAGTAATAGAGATAACACTCTACATATTCATGCATCAAGCACATTTCAAACCAACTTGGATTTGGGTCAATAAGCGAGCCATATTGAGAGACATGTTGCTCTTCGACCATACCTATTTCGGTATATAGTTCTCTTCCTTTTTGATTTTTATAAAACCCACCGAGGTTCATATAGTAATTCATTGTCTGCTGTTCAGCGGCGGTAATTATTTGTACAGCACACTTGTCAAACAAGGTGGCTTTTTTATTGTCAATAGGCTTTTTGATGCTGTCATAAGGGTGGCGGTGGTGAGAAATTGTAGGTCTGCCAGGAGTGATTTCTGTATATCCGCCTACATAACTTTCAGCTTTTGCTCCCATATCGGTTTCAAGTAAATTAGCATAACGATATAGGTGGTCAAAATCTTCAAGCAAAGCAAAGTCGAGAGCTGCCTTTACATTTTTATCTTTTACGTTTTGCGCTAAAAATGCTGTGAGGTCCACTGCTAGTTGTTCATATCCTATAGTAGTTTCAAGCAGGTTCTCATCAAGTGGTTTCAATGATGAAATCAGCTTTTGTTGTTGCTGTTCATTACGGCGGACTAGAGCAATAGTTCTTCTTAGGTCATTGTCTAGCGCATGTCTTGAAAAGTTATGACCAAACCAAACAGATTCGTATTCAGTGCCATTCATCAAAATACAACGAACTCGGGTGTAAGGACTGACTTCAAGTTTATTGTAGGATTTTGGTGCTAAATCTTTCCAGCTCATAATGCAAGACTCAAGTTTCTTTGGTTTTTCTAAAAACGGGTTTAAATTCATAATATATTCCTCCGCTTAAAATAGTTGACATAATTGGACGTATCTATTCAATTTTAAATAAATAAAGTTTAGTAAAGTTTGGCAAGCTTTAGCAAAAGTTAGAATGCATTAGAAAAAATGTCAATTAGACTTAAATTGAGGAGGGTAAAATATTAAAATTTAAAAGTCGAAAAAAAACAAGGAGAAATCATGGAAAGCGAATTTATATATAATTTAAAAAAGACTTCCTTAGAAGCAATTATTATAGGGCTATTGGTTTTCGGATTTACTATGCTCATAAAATGGCCGATAAAAAAGTTGACAGCAAAACTGGATGAGAACAAAAGAAAAGCAGTAAACACCATTATCGTTTTCATACCAATGATATTGTCATTAATATTTAGCACATTATACTTTGGTATATTCAAAAGTGATTGGTTCGGAACTACTACTTTTGATTGCTCGGCAACAGCTTACATATTTGCAGTTACTGTTTATGCGGTTTTCTCACGAATTATAATTGTTATAAAAGGCGCTAAAAATAGTGACGTTAGTCAAAGTTATGACAGAGAGTTTATAAAAAGTATAAAAACAAAGATAACAGATTTTACACAAGTTTTAAAATTGGATGAAAAAAAACTAATTAAAGTTATCGATGAAATTAATA
>CARFEX010000031.1:2000-7850 GCA_948971535.1 uncultured Eubacteriales bacterium
TATTCAAGAAGCGATTAATCAAGCAAAAATAGAGATAGAAAATTGTAAAAACCAATTAATTAAAAAAGGAGAAAATTAATTATGGAAAATTTTATAGATGAAGTTAGGGATGAGCCTAACAAAATGAATATCAAAATCTTATCACAATCAGCAGACACAATTATTGCTGAAATAACCCCAGCATACAAAGTAAGTGTGGCAGGAACGCCTATCACTGCCAATATAATGAATGAAATAAAAAATATGCTAGAGCAAAGTGAAGTTAATTCCTCTAATGCGAAAGCAACTTCTCAGCAAGCACAAAGTTTGGCAAGTTCTGCAGAGCAAAAATCTACCACTGCATTAACAACAGCTCAAACAGCCCAAGAAGTAGCTCAAATAGCAAAAACGCAGTCAGATGAAACAATGAAGCAAGTTGTTGAAAAAATGGGAAGTAAGGTGTTTTCTAGTGGAGAATATATATCATCTTTTGATGCGGATACAAAGGTAAATAAAACCGAATATGAAACAAACAAAACCACAACTGATGAAAGCTTAGCGAGTTTGCAAACTCAAATTAATGAGCTTACTCAATCAATGCAAACAAAAATCGATGAAATAACACAAGTTCTACAAGAAATTCAAACAGAAATTGCTAATATGAAAGCTGGTGTAAGTGTATTTAGTTTGCTTAAAGCAAATTCGATTGACCTCGTATAGGAGGGAGTATGGCAATATTTTTTGATAATAAATATTATAAAATAGCTGATAGCACTTTAAGTGATGACAAAAAAAGTGTTCTCGTAGATATGGATGTGTATAATACAATCGAAGACCGTATGCGTGAAAAAAACTTAGCAGAAGGTGTAAAAATATTTAAAGAAAAAGTTAGAAATAATGTGACCAGTCTTATGGAAGAACTTATTGAGCAAACTAATAGTGTTCAAGATATAAAGACAATATTAAATAGAGAAATTTTTTTACAAATGTATCCTGATATTAAGATTAAGGTTGAGCAAATTGAAGATTTAAGAAGAGAGGCTTTACTTCTTATAGATAGTTTGGGAAAAGAAAATATAGATTTTGAAAGTCTTAAATATCGTGATAAGTGGAGTGAATTTGGATTAAATAAAGAAATGTGCAAAAAGTTAGGTTTTGCTGGTACTTTTTCTCTAGAGCTTGAATGTGTTTGCTATGATAATCTTACAGAGTTATACAATACTATTAAAAGTCGAATTGTATCGCCAGTTTTAGATTGTTAGGAGGAGAAAATATGGGAAAATTCAAAATTAAAGGTGTAGATATTTTGCAATATCAAACACCTATTGCTATGTCTGAAAATGGAACAGCTCATCCAGCTTTTAGTGAAAAGATACGGGGAATAAGTGAAGAACTCGACAATGGAAGCAAAAAATTGGTCGCAGGCTGGGAACTTTCTAATACAGACAATTATAGCCTTAGTACCAATTATGACTGTTGTGAAGGAAAAATTAAAGTCAATGGACAAGTTGTAAAAGTTGCTATTGATGGAACTAGACCACGTAATATGGAGCAAAAAGCTATTATTAGTGGTACAGGTGCAACTTATTATTTAAATAACATAAATGGTGTTTTATATCTTTCAACTTCACCAAATTCGGCCACAGGCACGACAATAGTTGCATCCAAAGCTAATAATAAAGATGTAGTTATCAATCTTGCTTGCTGGGGCTCTGGCGGAAAAGGCGGTACAGGTGCGTATTGGTTTTTAGTAGGCAACTGGGGTGGTGTTGGCGGAGCTGGTGGCGGAAAAGCAATCCTAACCATGGTTATAAAAAATAATGATTATTTTAAAATAGTCACTGAAACTGATGCTCAAAAGAAAGGTAGAATAACTGCTAGTGATGTAGAAATTTTTAATTCGCCAAATTTATATATTTATCATTCTTCTGCACAAGAACCTCTTTTAACATGTGAAGGTGGAAAAAGTGGTATATCAAATCATCCTCGATGGGGAACTGATGACTTGAAAGGAGCTGGAGAGGTTATATTTAATAATCTTAACAATGCACCAATAATTATAAGACAAACTGCTAGCGGAGTAGCGCATAAAACTTTCAATGGAAACCTAGGAGTAGATTGTCCATTTAATAAGGATTATAATCAACCTAGTTTAGGAAATATAGAAAACATTGTAGGGGATCTAATTCTTGTTGGTAAAGGTGGAAAGATTAACAGTGTATGGAAACCAAGCGATGGACAGATGTATGGCAGTGGTGGAGCTGGAAGCTATGGCGATGGAGGAAAAGCCGCAGATAATGGAGGCAACAATAATTCTGCTGGTTTCCCAGGAAAATTTGGTGGCGGAGGCGGTGGAGCCGATTCGCCAGCAGGTGGAGCTGAAGGCGGCGATGGTGGATTGCCTGGCTTTGCTATTTTCTATTGATAACAAAAATTTAACAATAAAAGAGAGATGTTTGTCTCTCTTTTATTTATTTCAAGTTTTTCTTTCTTTTGATTTCTGCATAATATGATTTTAAGTTTGCTAATTATGGTTATCATTTTGTTCGTTATCTGTAAGTATGCTAGAAAGTTGTTCAAGCCCTTCACCATGTAGTTGATAAATTCGCTTAGTAGAATAAGATAATTTGTCTGCTATTTGGTCAAACGTAGAAAAGCAAATATATTTCAGATACATTACCGTTCTATAAGGTTGTTTTAAAAGGTCAATGGTACTTTCTATTTCACGTTTTTTATCCATTAATTTTGACATTTTTTGCTCTTCATATTCCTTATTGTCGCTAAAAGAAGAAGAGGTAATATTTTTACCAATCATTTTATCATATTTTTCAATTTCATTGATTTTTGCTTTTAAATATTGATAATCATACATATATTCTTCCAAATATTCTTTTAATTCATGTTTTTCCATTTTTCACCTCAAATCGATAAAATTCGCCATAATTTTAACATGTTGTGAAAATTTAGACAAGTATTTTTCACCACTGGTTAATCTTTTTAATATTTTTCGACAAAATTAGTGGAAATTTAGAAAAATTTGTGTTATATTAAGTTAGGAGTTGATTATGGTACAAAATAAAATAACTGAAATTCGTACAAAAAATTATCTTTCCAAGACCGAACTTGCAAAGATTTGTGACGTAACATGTTCCACTGTGTCAATGTGGGAAGGCGGACAAAGAGGACTTGATGTAAAACATGCAAAACTTTTGTCAAAAACCTTTGGAGTTACACTTGATTGGCTTTTTGGTCTTGATGAGGATGCAGTTCAAGTTAGAGTGCCTAGCAATAAGAAATCGGTAACAATAGTCGAAAAAGGTGAGATGCCAAAGACGGTAGTTCTTAAAGATAAACAGTACGAAGAGATTAAAGCTATTCTCAACAAGTTTGAAAGTAAGGACTAAAATCTATTTGACAAAGAAATAAGATTAACTTAAAATAAAGTTAATCTACTTTTTGGAGCAAAAAATGATAGGAATATTGTATTTTAGTAGTACAGGCAATAGCTTATACATAGCAAAAAAGGTTTATTCACATCATGGAGGAAAAATTTTATATCTTCCAAAATATCAAGGTGATGGAAGTGAGTTTGAAAGGATAATTTTAGTTACTCCTATCCATTCTTATGGTATGCCAAAATGTGTTTATGAATTTTTGCCAAGGTTAAATAAAAGTGTAGAACTTGTTATAATTCAAAATTACGGCGGAATGATAGGAGGTGCAGACTATCTTGTTTATAGTTATTGCAAAATGCTTGGCTTAAATCTTAAAGGCATGTTTGTTCTAAAAATGCCAGAAAACTTTACTTTAACATTCTCTGTTCCAAAGTTTTATATAAAAAGCACTTTAAAAAGTGCAGATAAGCGCATAGAAAAGGTTGTATGTGCTATAAAAGAAAATAAATTTGGTCTTCCTAAAAAGAAAAAAACGAGAGCAAAACTTTATCAAAAGAATATGTCAAACTGGCACATTATAGGAAAATGCTTCTCTACAAACAAAAATTGTGAGAAGTGTGGTAAATGTATTTCTATCTGCCCAGCTGGGAATATTAGTTTTAAAGATGGTGAAATAGTTTTTGGTGATAAATGTGTAGCATGTCTTGGATGCTATCATCGTTGCCCAAACAAGGCAATTGTATATAAAAACAAGAAGAAAAAGTCACGTTATGTTAATCCTAATGTCAAAAGTGATGAAATAGGCAAGGATTTTTAAAAAACAGCATAAATAATGCTGTTTTTTGTTTAAAGTTATAATTTTTATATAAAATCAAATTTTTAGAGTGTTGAGAATTAACAAAAATTATTAAAAAAGTGGGTCTTCCATATTTTGTGGGATTTCAATTCCGAGTAGTTTTAAAACAGTTGGAGCAATGGATGCAATAGATTTTCTTTTTTTGAGCTTAATATTTTTAAACTTTTCACTCACCAAATAGCATGGAACTGGGTTTGTAGTGTGAGATGTGATTTTATTGCCTTTATTGTCAAACATATATTCGGCATTGCCGTGGTCGGCTGTTATTATACAATCACCACCAGCCATAAGGGTTGCGAGTGCTAAGGCATAGGCTTGTTTTTCTACGCATTCAATAGCTTCCTTAGTTGCATTAAAATTTCCAGTATGACCTATCATGTCTGGATTTGAATAATTTACCAGTATAAAATCATATTTAGCAGAAGCTATAGCATCAAGTGCCTGTTCTGTAATCTCAATAGCCCTCATCTTTGGATAATAAGAAAAATCTTGAACATTTATACTTTCAATTAGTTTATGTTCTTCTCCTTTGTATGGCTTTTCAATCCCACCATTAAAGAAAAATGTAACGTGTGCATACTTGGTTGTTTCTGCTATATGAAATTGTTTCATTCCATGTTGGCTAATTATAGCACTAAGCCCGTCTTTTATTATTACAGGTGGATAAATTGTGTTTAGTTGAGCAAATTTTTCATCATATTCATGCATAGGTGAGAAAAGTATGTTTTTGATTTTCTTTGTTTTAAAGTGTGCAAACTTTTCATCTGTCAAAGCTGATGTGATTTCTCTTGCTCTGTCAGAACGGAAGTTGAAAAAAATGAGGCTATCATTATCTTTTATAGTTCCCTCTTTAATTAAGAGTGCAGGTTCTATAAATTCATCATAAATTGCATTTTGGTAGCTGTTTTCAATATATTGATTTGGTGTTAAATTGACATAGTTTGTGCCATTAACAAGAACATCATAAGCTTTTTTAAGTCTGTCATACCTTTGTTCTCTATCCATAGCATATATGCGTCCACTAATGGATGCAATTTTAATATTGGTATTTGTTGTGTAGTTTTCAATATCATTGATAAATTTCTTTCCGCTTTGAATGTCTGTATCACGACCATCAGTGAATGCGTGAATATAAATATTATTGATGTTGTAATTTTTACTTAACTCCAATATTGCTTTTAGGTGATTTATATGTGAGTGAACTCCTCCGTCTGACAAAAGTCCCATAATGTGCAAATTGGAGTTGTTTTTTTCTGCCCACAACATAGCTTTTATTAAGTTTGGATTTTTAAAGAAACTTCCGTCTTCTATCGCATTGTCTATTTGTAATAAATCTTGTGGTACAACTCGGCCTGCACCAAGTGTTAAGTGACCTACCTCAGAATTGCCCATTTGTCCTTTTGGTAAGCCTACAACATTGCCACTTGCTTCAAGAGTAGTATAAGGGTAATTTCTTTTGAGTTTGTCAAGATTAGGTGTGCCTTGACTTTGTATAGCATTTCCTTCTTTTTGTTTGCTGATGCCAAAGCCGTCTAAAATCACAAGTGTTACCATAAATAATTTTCCTTTTTTACAATGTTATTTTAAGCTTAACAAATTAAAATGTCAAATAATTAAAAT
>CARFEX010000032.1 GCA_948971535.1 uncultured Eubacteriales bacterium
AGCACTTGTTCTAGTATGTCAAAAACTTAATGTAGAAATAAGCTATTCTCGTGAAAAACTATAAAATCTTTTATCAAACTTTGACTCACAAACCAAAAGTAGCCTATGTGGAATAACAGAAAATTATCTTGGTTTTATTGATAAAGAAGCACCTCTTGATAAAAGCACATTATTCAAAGGTATAAACTTTTTAAAAGAGGATGAAAAAGATGCAATTCTGTTATTTTTTAAAACTCTTGGTCGTAGTGACGTTGAAAGCCAATCGAAAGAACTTAAAAATTTTGAAAAACGCTTTGAAGAATATGTAAGTTCTACCACTTTTGACAATAAAAAGTATGGCAGTATGTCTATCAAACTTGGAGTTATGGCAGGACTAGCAGTTGCAATAATATTATTTTAAAAAAAGTAGTAACATCTTATTTTAACAAAATTGTAAAATAAACAAATTAAAAAAAATATGGAGAAAAAAAATGGGAGTTGAAATTATCTTTAAAATAGCAGGTATAGGCCTGCTTACTGCAATAATAAGCCAAATCTTAAAACAAACAGGCAAGGATGAAATTTCCACTCTTGCCACGGTAGCTGGAATTATTATCGTTCTATTCATGGTGCTAAATTTAATAGGCGATTTGTTTGACACTTTAAAAACTTTATTTCAGTTTTAACAAAAGCTTAAGCAAGAAAGAATAAAAGTCGACTTGCTTTAAAAGAGGGTAATTTATGGATATCATACTAAAAATTATTGCAATAGCAATCATAACCTCAATAGCATCGCTAATAGTAAAATCAGTACGAAATGACTTTGCTATCATGATAGCTATAACGGGCGGAATAGTGATTTTGGTAATGGTGCTTTCCTATCTAACAGGGATATTTGACACAATGAAAGAAATTGTGAATATGAGCGGCATTTCATCATCTCTATACACTCTTATATTGAAAATTGTTGGAATAGGATATCTAATAGAATTTACAGCAGGACTATGTTCTGATACAGGAAACAGCGGACTTGGCGACAAAGTTCTTTTGGGAGGAAAAATTATAATTTTAATTATGGCATTACCAATAGTTACCAACATTATGCAAATTATCATGGAGCTGTTGCCAAAATGAGAAAATTAATGTATAGTAGACCAAAAGAAATAAACACAAATTCACACAAAAAACCGAAGAAAAAAAAGTGGCTAATTTGTTTGATTATCATTTCAGTTTTCTTTATATTTCCTGGACTAATTTTTCCAGCACAAAATACTTCCGCCACCGATAATATGACACAAGATGAAATAATAGAGGAAATAGAAAATTCTGTATCAGACCAACTGGACAATTTGGATTTTAGCGCTCTTGAAAAAATATTAAATTCTCTCACAGGTTCAGCAGACAAAATATTTGGTGGGACAAGCTTTTTAGAAAAAATTAAACAGATAATAAATGGTGAAATTGCCGATAACTCATCTAGTATTTGGGAGGCAATAGCCAATATATTTCTCGACAATCTTTTAGGTTTTTTGCCAATAGTTTCAGCGATAGTAGCAGTAGCTATTCTTGGGGGAATGCTCCAAGGTCTTAAACCAAGCACTAACGGCAAAAGCATTTCAAATGTAATCCACTTTGTAACATATGGCGTTATCGTAGTTCTGCTACTTACTATAGTAGCCAAAATGATAACCTTGACTAGTGGAACGATAAACTCTATAAAAGCTCAAATGGATGCCATATTTCCTTTGCTACTAACATTACTAACGGCGGTAGGTGGAACTGTTTCTGTATCAGTCTATCAGCCTGCAATGGCACTTTTAACAGGCACTATACTAAATTTTTTTACCTATCTACTATTACCTATTTTTATATTCTCAACAGTATTTAGTGTAATATCAAATCTTTCAAATACAATTAAACTTGACAAATTCACATCCTTTTTTAATAGCACATATAAATGGCTTACAGGTCTAGTCTTTACAGTATTTACAGCCTTTCTTTCTATTCAAGGAATTACAGCAGGCTCTATTGATGGTGTTTCGATAAGAACGGCAAAGTATGCAATCAAATCTTATGTTCCAATCCTCGGCTCGTATATCTCAGACGGAATGAGCCTAATACTCGCAAGTTCTACACTAATAAAAAATGCGGTAGGTGCAACTGGCTTGTTATTACTTGTTGCAACTATTATTTCTCCACTTATGCAACTTATTATGTTTATGCTTGTTCTGAAACTTATTGCAGGAATAGTTGAACCTCTAGGTAATAGTCAAATAGCTAATTTTGTGTCCTCTCTCTCCAAAAGCATGACACTCCTTATTGCTCTCATTATCGGTGTAGCTTTTATATATTTCATTATGCTAGGGCTTGTAATGTGCTCAGCAAATATAGTGTAGGAGGCAAAGCAAAATGTTATCTTCACTTTCAGCTTGGGTACTTTCGATTGCAGGGATAATAGTTCTATGTGTATTAGTCGAACTTATCATGCCATCTGGGCAAATGAACAAATATATAAAAGGCATTCTTTCCTTTATGGTTATATTTGTTATTGTTATGCCTATACCAAAGCTATTAAATTTAAAAATTGACTTTAACGATTTTCTTAATTACGGCAATGTCGAAGTTGATAAAGACTATATCTATCAACTTAACCTAAACAAAATGCTGTCACTTAAAGAGGATATAGAGGGAGCCTGCTTAACAAAAGGATACGATAACGTAGTAGTATCGCTTGATGCAGATGTACTTTCGACAAATTTCCATATCACAAAAGCGGTAGTAGATTTGACAGGGCTTGTCATAACTTCAAATGCAGTGCATAGTAATATACTAGACATAAAAAAGGATATCGCTATGATAATTAAAAAAATTCTGTCACTAGAAGAGGAGGATATATACTTTGATGAATAATTTATCGGACAAGCTTACTTCATTGTGGGAAAAGCTTAAAAAAATAAAGCACATACAAATTTATCTAGCACTCTTTGTTGCATTTATAGTTCTTGCTTTCTATTTTGTGAGTTTGCCAAAAGACGAAAAACAAACTTCGACAAATAATAATCAAAATTTTGAAACATTTTCGACCTCAGCGGAATATATATGCTACCTTGAGAATAAATTGGAAAGTGTATTGGGAGGCATAAAGGGAGCAGGCAGTGTCGATATAGTCATAACTCTCGACAAAGGCTTTGAATACGTTTATGCCACAGAAGAAGAAATCAAATCACTAACAAACGGAGGAAGTGTCACAACTAGCAAGGTAATCTTGGTTGACGGAAAACCAGTACTTGAAAAAGAATTGTTTCCAAGTATCAAAGGAATTGTTGTTGTATGCAAAGGTGCAGAAGATGTAACAGTAAGGTTAAACCTACTAAGTGCAATACAAACGGTTGTCGATGTTGACAATTCAAAGATAATAATCTTGGCAGGAAATTAAAAGGAGAGAATTATGAAAAAGAGAACAAAAATAATAATATTATCAGCCATGGTACTTCTTCTAGGACTAACAGGGTACTTAAACGTAGTGCTAAACAATTCACTTTCAGGTGGAAATAATAGTGATAACTCCACAACAACTTCAAGCTACTTTGCGGCATATAGAAATGACAGAGAATCAACACGTGACCAAGAAATGCTCTATTATGATGCAATAATCACAAGTGGTTCATCATCAGCAGAAGCAATCAAGTCAGCAGAAGAAGCAAGACTTAATCTTGTGCAACAAATGGATAAAGAACTAGTAGTTGAAGGACTTATAAAAGCAAAAGGCTTTGGCGACTGTGTAGTAACAATTTCAAACACAAATGTAAACGCAGTAGTAAAGGCAAAAAAACTCAATAGCACAGAAGTAGCTCAAATTGTAGCAGTAATTCAAGGTCAACTTGGAACAAACATCAAAAATATCAAAATTATTCCAGTAGAATAATTGCTTTAAATAAAAGTTTTGTGCTATAATACAAAAGAATAGGAGCTATCATGAATAAAACAAAAAATCCAATTCCTCATAAAGGTAAAGTAGATATAGATAGAGATATACTTTTATCTATCATAAATCTTGCCACAAAGGAAATCAATGGTGTTGAATCACTAACAAATCAATATCTACCTTGGTATAAAAAAATAATTAAGCCAAAGAGCGAAGGTGTTTCAATCAAGTTTGATATGAATAGCACACTTAAAGTTGATGTCTATATCAAAGTTTATATAGGTTATAGTGTACCAGACATAGCATATAGAGTGCAAGAGAATATCAAAAACAGCCTTAATTCAATGGTAGGATTAAAACCAGGGAAAATCAATGTTCATGTATACGGAGTAGTTTGCGATAAAACTGAGGCAGGTGTCGAGGCATGAGAAGAGATGCAAGAGAAACCGCTTTTCAATTAATCTTTTCAAAACTATTTAATGATGAAAATGAATTTGATGAAAATCATTATATACTATTAAAGAGAGAAGAAGACGGGAAATTCGCAAAGGAAATAGTGACAAACTTTGTTGATAACAGAGAAAACTTGACTGTTCAAATTGAAGACAATTTGGTTTCATATGAACTAGACAGGGTATTTAAAGTAGACTTGGCACTTGTATACATGGCTTTAACTGAAATAAATTACCTTTCAACTCCACCACAAGTTGCAATAAATGAAGCTTTGGAATTAGCTAAAAAGTTTTCAAGTGCAAAGAGTGCAAAGTTTATAAATGGGCTTATTTCAGCGGTGCTTAAAAAGGAAGGTACATGCAAGCAATAAGTGTCACTCAACTAAATGGTTATATAAAAAATATATTTGATAATGAAGAACTTCTCCATAACATATCAGTTGTTGGGGAAGTTTTTGGTGTATCATTCACACGTAATGTGGTATATTTTTCCCTTAAAGATGAAAATTCAACCATGCCTTGTGTATGTTTCTATCCAGCTTATGCAGACAAGATAAAAGAGGGTGAACTTGTAACAATTACAGGCTCACCAAACTTTTATACCAAAGCAGGGAAACTTAACTTTAATGTTATAAAAGTAGAAACTGTTGGCATTGGTAAATTATTTGAAGAATTTTTGAAACTTAAAGAAAAGCTTGAAAAAGAAGGTCTATTTGACCAATTACATAAAAAACCTTTACCCAAAGAAATAAAACGAATAGGAGTTATTACTTCACGTGAAGGTGCGGTAATTCAAGATATAAAGAATGTTGCATGGCGAAGAGACCCAAGTGTAGATATAGTTCTATACAATACAAAAGTTCAAGGTAATGGTGCTGATAAAGAAATAGCTATGGCAATAGAAAAAATGTCGAATTATAAGGATATAGATGTCATAGTAGTAGCAAGAGGTGGCGGAAGTATGGAAGACCTTTCAGCCTACAATAGTGAGATTATCGCAAGAGCTACCTATAATTGCATTAAACCCATAGTATCAGCTGTTGGACATGAAACCGACTTTACAATAATAGATTTTGTAAGTGACCTACGTGCACCAACACCATCAGCAGCTGCAGAAATTTTGACTATTGATATCAAAGAAAAAAAAGAGAATACCCTTGCTCTTATTGAAAACTTTAATAGGAGTATGATAATATATTTAAATGACCATTTATATAACTGGCAAAATAATACAGTAAGTCTTGTAAATAAATTTGAGAAAATGTTACTCAAAGAAAATACAACTTTAAACAATCGGCTTTCAAGACTGTCGCATTCGTCCGAAAACTTTTTAAATGAAAAAATATATCAGCTAGGAATAAATGAAAATAATATAAAAAGATTAGACCCAAGACAAATACTAAAACAAGGTTATGCAAAAATAGAACAAAAAAATAAAAATATTAATGCTAAATCTGACTTGTCATTTGAAGATAATTTTAGTATAATCTTTTCAGATGGACAAATTGAGGCAAAGCCTATAAAGGAGGAATAAATGAGATTAAGTCACTTAGTAGGAGAAAGAGTGAAAGAAGCACCAGCAGGTGCAAGTGTAAAAAGTCAAATTTTTCTTATGCGTGCTGGTTTTATAAAACAAGTCAGCAATGGAATATTTACACTATTGCCACCAGCTCAACGTGTAAGCAAAAAAATCCAAGCTATCATAAGAGAAGAAATGGATAAAGTTGACGGACAAGAAGTTCTCTTCCCTGTGGTTATGCCAAAAGAAATGTGGGAAAAAAGTGGACGATATTATTCAATCGGCTCAGAGATGGTTCGTTTCAAAGATAGAGCTAATAGAGATATGCTTCTTGGTATGACACATGAAGAAGCTGCTGTTCACGCATGTCAAAATATAGTGAAAAGTTATGACCAACTTCCACTTATGATATATCAAATTCAAACAAAATTTAGAGATGAGGCAAGACCACGTGCAGGCTTAATCCGCGTTAAAGAATTTACTATGAAAGATGCCTATTCTTTCCATACATCAAATGAGGACTTAGAAGAATATTATTACAAAGTCTTTGATGCCTACAATCGTATATTTGAAAGAGTTGGTATGAAAAACTTTATTTCAGTCAAATCAGATACTGGAATGATGGGCGGAAGTTATGCTCATGAATTTATGCTCCTCACTGATATCGGAGAAGATAGTATTGTAATTTGCCCACATTGTGATTATAAATCAAATATGGAGGTTGCATCTTCAATTTACGAAAAGCCAAATTTTGAAGATAAAAAATTGGAAGAAGTTTATACAGGTTCAGCCAAATCAATCGATGAGGTGTGCGAATTTTTAAAAGTCACTCCAAAACAAACTATGAAAGCTGTCTGCTATGCAGTTGTCGGTGATGATAAACGCACAGTTGTTGCTTTTGTTAGAGGTGATAAAGAAATCAATGAAGCCAAACTTAAAAAAGTTATAGGCAGTGATATTGCGGTTAAAGACCTTGAAAATACCGAACTTGTAAAAGGCAATATCGGCGGTGTGAACTTGAAAGGAGATAACCTCACAATTGTTTATGATAAATCTCTTGAAAATATGTGCGGACTTGTATGCGGTGCTAATAAGGAAGAATATCACTTGACAGGCGTCAATGTAGTCCGAGATATTGATAATGATAAGTTTTATGATATCTCAAAAGTTAATGAAGGCGAGCTTTGCCCAGTTTGCGGAAACCCACTTACTATTAAGCGTGGAATTGAGATAGGAAACATCTTCCAACTCGGCACTAAATATACAAAATCAATGGGTATGACAGTCACAATGCCAGACGGAAGTCAAATAAACCCAATCATGGGTTGTTACGGAATAGGTGTAGGACGATGCCTCGCTTCAGTAACAGAAGAACTTGCTGACGACAAAGGTCTTGTATGGCCAATAAGCATAGCACCATGGCATATTTATCTATGTCCGCTTAGAAATGACGACCAAGCGGTAGCAGAAAAAGCAGAAGAATTATACAAAACACTTTCAAAGAAATTTGAAGTACTATATGATGACCGCAAAGTATCAGCAGGTGTAAAACTTACTGATAGCGAACTAATGGGTATACCTGTAAGAGTGGTAGTAAGTCCAAGAAGTTTATCAGCAAACCAAGCTGAAATAACTATTCGCCAAACAGGTGAAAAAATTATGGTCGAACTAGAGAAGATAGAAAGCGAACTATCAAAGCTTATAAAATAAGGGGTGATTATGGAAGAACTAACATACGAGCAAGCTTCAAAAGAACTTGAACAAATAATATCAAATTTAGAGGAAGGAAAAGTTACAATGACCGAAGCTATCAAACTCTTTGAAAGAGGTGAAGAGCTTTCAAAAATTTGCTATAATCATCTTGATAATGCAAAGGGTAAACTTACAGAAATCAAAGAAACTCTTGGAAAACTTATTGAAGAATAAACTAAGTACATTTCTTCTTTATCTTAAAACTT
>CARFEX010000033.1 GCA_948971535.1 uncultured Eubacteriales bacterium
CTTGGCAAGGAAAAACCTTTCAAGATTCCAGCACTCTCTGTTCCCATTGAAGATGAGTATGCTTTAACAAAATATAAGTATTCTGAGCTTGATGACGTTCAAACAACAGTGAGAGCGGATACAATGGTGGTTACTGAGAGAAATCTTCCAAGAATAACTCCGACATTGCTTAGTGATGATTTTGCATTAATTTACAACAAAGACACAAATACTTTGTCACCTTATTATGGCAATTATACAGCATCTTCTTCAAATGAAAAGGTTTCAAAAATTTCCTTTAATCCAAACAATTATCCTGAACCTTATTATAAAAAGGGTAGCAAAACTACAGGTGTTTATGTGTCTGAAGCGGCAGCCGCTGGAGTTAGTGAGGCTGAATATTATGCTTATTATAAATACATGTATCTAACCCAAGGTCAGCATTTGGCAAAAGAAAGTATTTGGCGCTCAGCTCAAACAGCAAGCACGTCAGATGAAGTTAATGCAGATTTTGCAGCTTGGCTTAAAAAGCATCCTTCAGCTGACGGACAATATGGTGCTGTAAAAGGTGAAAATAATGCAGTAAAAAAAGAGATAATTCTAGACCCGCTTTATAGGTCTTTGCATTCTACAGGCCTATATTTACCAGCAGGTGAGCCTGTTACTATAAAAATTGAGGGGCTTAAAGCTGGAGAAACTATTTCAATTCAGCTTGGTTCACACAGTTCAATGGGATGGAGAGGAAGTGTACCTAACCAAGATGCACGCATCAAAGATATAACTGGTGGAAAAAGTTATAATCAGGTAAACTATCAAAATTCTGCTTCAGACTACTTTTTTAAACAAGCAGATATAGTTACTGCAGGTGGACAATTCTTTGATTGTAACAAAGGAGATAGTCAACCATTCTTACAATCGCAATGGAAAAGGCAAAATGCAAGAGCTCCATGGTTAGATTGTACTTTTACTTTTACCGAAAATAAGACTTACACTTTTGGGTTTGCATTCGGTGGACTTATTCAAATTAGCATGGATAGATGCTATTCACAAGTAAAAACCACAATTACAGGTGCGGTTGAAACACCACATTACATACTTGGAGTTACTACACCAGAATATTTTGATACTTATCTTAGAAAAGCACCTGGAGTAATTGCTGTTCTTGATACAGAAAACGGCATTTTGACTGGGCCAACAGGCGAGCTTGATAATACATACCTTGCAAACATGAGAACTGTTAAAAAGGAAGAAATTGATAAACTTGCAATGCTTTGGCACTCTTTCCTTGCTGTCAATGAGTCTTTTACAGGCGGAACTTACAATAGATTTAATAAGGTTCATTTCGATTGGCATGTTCCTGCTGGAGCTGCGGTTTCATTAGGTAACTATACATTTGCTCAGCCAACGGGTTGGTTTACAGATGCTATGAACTATCAAGGTTTGCTTAAAAGAGGAACTTGGGGTACTCTTCATGAAATTGGACACAACCATGGCGCTGCCTATGGTGTTGTGTGGGGTTTTGGAACTGCTCAAGAAGGAGAAGTTAGAAATAATGCCTTAACACTTCTTTCATATATTCTTTTTTGTGATGTTGGTACTACAATTAGGCATGGCGGAAGTGCTGAACATGGAGGTTATGCTAATCCATACAATGTTTTGACTGAAACATTAAGAAATAAAGGTGCAATGACCGATTTTAATCAAGCAGGATACTGGCGTGCACTAGGTATGTATTCAAATATAATGCACTCATTTGGAGCTGAAAAATTTTACGAACTTTTGTATACTTACAAATTGACACATTCTTATTCTGATAACAAGCATGCAGACTTTGCTTTTAGATGCGCCTCAGTTTATGGCATGAATTTCTTAAAATATTTTAATGAATTCTATGCAGCAAAAATTACTGATGCTATGTTCACAGAAGAACAACTTGAGTATATGAAAGCTCTTCCAGACTATTGTCCAGTTTCAAGCTATTATGCTGGTGGAATAGACGGGGTTAAAACTGCTGGTGATTATATTGTAAATTTTGGTGATGATATTGAGTTTGATTTGCTTGGTAAAACTATCAGTCTTCTTGATGAAGGAGAGGAAAAAGGCTTTAAAATAATCTCTGTTGACAAACCAAAATATGGTTCTATTAAATCTTTAGGAGATGGCAAATACGCATACTCATTTAATAAAGGTTATACTGGTGCTACAGATGAATTTTCATATAATGTAAAACTTAAAGATGGAGTTATTCATAAACTTACTATATATTTAAGACTTACCTATAATGGTGGAGCAAGGGTGTCTAGCTATACTGGATTTGAAAATACAGCTCTTGAATGGGATAGTCTTTACGAGCAAATTCAGAATATGACACCAAAGATTGAAGCTTCATCTACAGGACCAACATTGCCTTCATTTTCAACAACAGAACTAGAGGTGCGAACAGCAGACTTTTGGTGGAACTCTCCAGTTACAGGCGAAGTTGCATTTATGATAGGTGGCAACTGCGTAAAATTGTTTGTTGGAGAGGACTTTGAAAATTTGGAACCAACAGGTCTTATATTCTCTGGAAATGTTGATGGTACATCTACAAGGTGGAAACATGTATTGAAAGTTGAAAAAGGTAAAAAATATGCTTTGAGAATTATGAGCTACAGAAATAGTGCCTCTAAAGGTGGCGGTGGAAGTGTTACCATTTTACAAAAAAATGGTGAAGTTGTAGTTTCCGAAGATATGAATACAGAATTTGCAAGTTTGGTTGCTAATGGTGCTAAGTTTGCAGTAATTCCAACAACTCAAGTTTCTCATATAGAGTTTCCAATAGGAAAGGTTACTGAAAGTTATGAATTTGAACCAGAATTTTTGGTTTCTAAAAAAGATAAAATTTCACTTTCTACAACAGGAACAGATAAAACTATTTGGGAGGTTTTAAAAGCTCCAGAATTTATCCATGGAGGTAGAATTGAAACTCAAATTCAATATGTTGTACAAGTAGATGAAAATGGAAATGAGATTTTGGATGAAAATGGAGACCCTGTTCGAGAAGCATTTGAAGTGGAAATTGATAAGTGGTCATATCTTATTGACGGCGAAGCAGGAACGTACCTTCATACAGCATATACAGGATCTTATGTTCCGCTTTCAGAAGAAAACCCACATGAGTTTATAATTGATACAAAAAAAATACAAGACTTAAATTTCTTTACAGTGACTACTAGAAATCACGCTAACTCATATATAGAAGCTTTTGAATTCTATACTGCAGAAAAAAAAGATATTAACGGCGAATATGAATGGGTGAAAGTAGGTGAAGGGGATAGGTCAAATTATGTAAAAAATTCTATTACATTAAAATTTCCAACACGTCAAGCAAGGTATTTGCGTCTTGTAGTTAAAAAGGCTTCAGGTGTTAAGTTCTCAGTGCTTGCAGAAATAAATGCAGGAGTTGAATCTCCAACTCAAAAATTGGTTTCATCGTCAAGTTCAAAATTATTTACAACTAGTGGCTGGCATAGCTCTTCTAAAATTGAATCAGAACCAAATGGATATCTTGTAGCTTCAAAAGCAAATGAGAAAGCTGTAATAAAATTTATTGGTGATAGCATTTCTCTTTATGCTGCTGTTGGCGAAGAGTATGGAAGTGTAAAAATAATTATAGACGGAGTCGAAAAAAGAATTGTTGATTTATCAAGCAGTATTCCTGAGTCAAGAAAACTTGTTTTCTATGCTGAGGGACTTGAAGTAAAGGAGCATACAATGGAAATTATAACTACGGGCAGTGAACGAGTAATGTTGAATGTTATAGGTTTACCTTATACAGGTTCACTTTTAAATGCACCAAATATTTATTTAGAAAAAGCATTGACAATTTCGCTTATTGTTTTTGTTCTTCTTTTTGCAGCATTCCTAGCCTTTACATTATGTTTGTTATTTATTCCAAAGTTTAGAAAACTTATGGGAAATAACCGTGCAATTAATTGGCTTGATAAAAGAATAGAAAGTGATAATGCAAAGAGAAAGGCAAAAAAAGAGGCTAAAAAAGCAAATGTAAGTAAAAATGAAATTAAGGCAAAGAGTGTTAGTTCTAAAATGACAACAACTAATCAAAAACCTCAGAATTCAATAACAAAAACTCAAAAACCAGTTTCTCTTACTAGCAATTCAAAAGCTTCAACGTTGAAAAGTGTTGCAAGCCCAACAAATAAAACAGTTGCTAAAAAAACAGTAGTTACAAATAAAGTTGCACCTGCAACAAGTACAAAAGTTGCTAAAAGTGCACCTACAACAAAAAGTACGCTTACAAAGCCTAACACTAAGATTAATGTAAAAAGCAAAAAATAAGATAAAAAAACACTATTAATGGCTATAAATTGAAACTAGTAAAAAAGACATATTATAATCTATATATGTCTTTTTTTATTTAACCTTCTTATGTAAATAAAAAACGAACCCAAAACTTTTTGAGTTCGTTCTTTTGCTAATAATCATTAGGGTGTTGTTAATTAAGCTACAACTTCATTATCTGCGTTATAATAAGTAATTGTGTTTGCTGTTGAATCGTAAATTGCAAATTCATGTTTACTTGTATCATTGAATTCAACAATGTAATATTTGTGTTCTGGATTTGTCATAAATTCATCATATTTATTGCCGTGAGCTGATGGATGTGAAATGTATACATCAAACATATCTCCATTTTGGTTTGCTATAGCAATAGCTTGAGCTTTGGTTTGTCCCCAGAAGGCACAAGCCATCTCTTTGTTTTGCAAGCTTGTAAATGTTGAAGATGAATATCCACTCATATATATGTCTGGGAAGAAGAATAATATTAGTTCAGCAGCAATAGTTGACTCTAAGTCAATTAAACCCATTTCATTTAATAATTCAGCACGGTCAGGATACATTGCGGTAGGTGTGTTAGGGTGACCTTTGTAATAATAAACATATTCGTCACCGTAGTATTTTTTAACAAAGTTGGCATATTCTACAAAATTAGCTTCAGGTGTATTTCCTGCCCAGCTTCCAAGAAGCATCATAGCCTTTTTATTTTGAGCTTTAGCTTCGGCAAACATATCATCATTGAATCTGTATAAAGCTTTAAGTTCAGCAACTTTTGTTTCATCAGCTTGAATTGCAGTAAGCAGTGTATTTATTCCATATTCTTTAATGTTAGGAGAAACAAGTGTGCTTCCTGATGAGAAAATTTTGTTTTGAACAAAATTTGAAGTGTCTTTATCAAGTTTGATATGTTCAGTTCTAAGTCTTGGGAACCACCAACGCACGTTAGGATCTTCATTTGCAAGAACTAAAAGGTATGGTCTTAAATCTTTTCCAACAACTTCAAATCCACTATCATATGAATAGTATTTTCTCTCTTTAACTTGTTCTTTTGTTGTGTTGTATTTTTCAAGCATTGTGTTGTACTTTTCTGTTGCATTTTCAACATTGAATGTGTTGTTTATTATCGAGTATGAAAACGCTCCATCTGATATGTAAGTACAAGTGTAATTTGTTTCTGGAATTCCATTTGCCACCAACATTTTAAGATATTGGTCTGTGTCATAGTCATTTAAATATAAGTTAAATTTTGACTCGGGATTGATTTCAGACAATTCCTGTATGTACGCATTTGTTTTGTTATACATAAGATTTCTGTTCACATTTGGTGTTGTATATTCAGGTCTTGTGGCTGTTGGGATAGGGTAAACATTTTCAGGCAACTTGTCCCAATTCCAAGCACCGCTTCTATCAAGCCAAACGAAAGTAGGAATAGTTTTTCC
The DNA here is from genome assembly GCA_948971535.1 of uncultured Eubacteriales bacterium. Taxonomy (GTDB): domain Bacteria; phylum Bacillota; class Clostridia; order Christensenellales; family UBA1242; genus Caccovivens. Next base: position 5,757 of record CARFEX010000033.1, read on the forward strand.
TGATTCAGTTTCAGTTAAACCATTATCTTTTAATGCAGACAATGTAAACATAAGCACTGGCATTGAGCCTGAAAGAGGAGCTAAATTGTATTCACTTGCAGAAAGTGAAATTTCTTGATTAAAAGAAACTGATTTGCCAGAATATGATTCTGCTTGAACTTCTACTTTTTGTTTGCCATAATAAGCATAGATTTCATGTGAGCCATCACGTAAAGCCTGTTCTCCTTTTACTGTATATTTAGAAACAACAGTATTTTCATGTGTTACAAGAATTTTTATTTGTGATAAATTTTCTTCACAATCCCATGTAACATTAATTTTTTGCTCTTCACCAATTTGTGCAACTTTAAATTCGCACTCAAGAGGTTCTTGTTGACCACAAGCAGATAAAGCAATCCCCCCCCACAGATTAATGTGAAAGCAAATAAACTGGTCAGTAATTTTTTCATTTTTGATTTTCTCCTTTTTTTTGATTTTCTATATCTTCTATGCTTCGTGAATCTGTGTGAGGTATTTGTTTCCATTTAACCTTTTTAAATAGACACACAACCGCGATAGGCAGATAACTAAGAATGAATATCGGAAACATAAGTGAGTACTTTATCTTTTGCCAGAAAGTTGTTTTTACTCGTTTTCGCTCAACCAACAATATCAGCATACCGTAAAGTGCTAAAACGACATATGAAATTAATAAAGTGGTCAGTCCGCCAACGATAATATCTATAAATATGGATTGGGTGAAAGTTATTGACGAGATTAATGAATAAATAAATGAATATATGTAGTAAAATATTCCCCAGAAAATGGTGACGACTGAAAACGGGAACAACATTAGCATCATTTCATAACTTGCAAACCAGTGGCCTGAAAACAAGCTTGTTACTAATGATAGAAAATATTTACTGAAACACTGATAAAAACCCTTTTGCCATCGCATGCGCTGATTCCAGCTTGCTTTAAATGTTGTTGGTTGTTCGTCATAGAATATAGCGTCATCACAATATGTGATTTTGCTTCCTTTGGAAATTTGTACAGTTGAGAATTCAATATCTTCCGTCATAGTGGTATATTTCCAGCCAGTTTTAGTATTTAGTATTTTAGAACTTACCATAAATCCTGTTCCAGAAATAAAGGTACTTGAATTTAAAATAGCTCTTGGTGTATGCATAAAACGGCATTCTCGCAAAAATCCCATAGCTGTAGAAGCAGAAATCCAATTTGAATTAAAATTCTTTGAATTTCTATAACTTGTTGAAACATCATATCCTGCATCCAAAACCTTATTCATTTCATGAATGTAGTTTTTTTCAAGAAGATTATCAGCATCAAAGATAAGATAAGCATCGTATTTGTCTTCAGTAAAGTCTGGTAAGCTTTCAATCTTTTCAAGTAAATAATCTAATGCATAACCTTTACCAACAAGCTCTGTATTAAATCTTTCGAAAACTTCAACTGAGCAAGTCCCGTCTCCACGTTGTCCAGCAAGGCGAGCAACTTCGGCAGTTTTATCAGTGCAGTTGTCTGCAACTATAAATATTTTTAATAATTTTTGATTATAATTTTGTGATTGAATACTTTCAATTAGTTGTCCAATAACTTTTTCTTCATTTCGACCAGCAATTAAAATAGCAAAGGTGTGATCTTTTTTCGCCTCTGGGAATTTCTTTTTGGAAAAGATACCTATAATTCCCAATATTAATTTATATGAAAAAAGAACAGTAATTGAAATGAATAAAACAAAGTTGATTATTTGTACAGCTTCCATATCAAAAATTCCTTTTATTATATTTACTATATCCACAATAATA
>CARFEX010000034.1 GCA_948971535.1 uncultured Eubacteriales bacterium
AAGAGGTTAACCCTCTTTTTTATTGTTGCAAACTTTATTTAAAACTTCAATAATTTTCTCTGCTGCATCAAAACTTTGCATTTTTTTCATATTTTTTATATAGTTATCTTGATTTTTGATTAAATTATTGAGTTTAATTAAAAATAAAGTATTATCAAAATCTTCTTCTTCAAGAACATCTGCGACCTGTAAATGTGAGAAAAGTTTAGCATTTTCAATTTGGTCACCACGAGAACATTTCTTTGATAAAGGTATAAGTAGCGCAGGTAGTCTTAAAGCTACAAATTCATTTATAGCACCAGACCCAGCACGTGACAAAACAAAGTCAGCATACGCAAAATAGTCTCCAATATTATCTGCATATTCAACTTGAAGATATCCAGAATGTGAATGTTTTTCTTTTGCTTGTTTGCCAGTAATATGAACAACATTATATTTATCTGTTAACTTGTCTAGATTTTCCCATACTTTTTCATTGATGAATTTTGCGCCTAGTGAGCCTCCAATTACAAGAAGTGAAGGTTTGTTTTTATCAAAATCAAATTGTTTTTGAATTTTTGTTTTGTTGCCTTCAAACACCTTTTTACGGATTGGTTGACCTGTATAAATACATTTGCTACTACAGCTGACAGTTTGTTCAAATGTGGTACACATATAGTCACATCTATGAAGTATAATCTTGTTTGCAAGTCCCATACTTAAATCAGATTCGTGACTTACAATAGGAATGCCCAAACTTCTACCAGCAATAACTGTTGGAACTGAAACAAAACCTCCTTTGGAAAAGATAACGTCTGGCTTTATTTTTTTTAAAATTTTTTTTGCATCTTTGATAGCAAGTATAAGCTTAAAAGGTATCAAAAGATTTTTTGGTGTAAGGCTTCTAGTTAGTTTAACAGTTCTTATCTTATGAAAAGAAATTTCTTTTTCTTTTTCAATAATATCCTTTTCCATCCCATTTCCACCAATAAAATGAACTTCAATATTTTTCTCAAGTCTTTCTCGCACAGCAAGTGCAGGATAAATATGCCCAGCAGTTCCACCACCTGTGAGAACTATTTTTTTCATAACAAACTCCTTTTAAATATATTTTACGCAATATCAATAATAAATATTTCAAAAATAAGTATTCAAAAATATGTATAAATATACATTTTAAAAATTTCTTAATACTCTTTTCTTTTTCTTGGTTTAAGAAAGCAAAATATGTTATAATAAATTTAGAAAATCGTTATACGGAGAATTTTATGGCAGAAAAAGATTACGGTTCAAAAGATATAGTTGTTCTTGAAGGACTTGATGCGGTTAGACTACGCCCTGGTATGTATATAGGTACAACAGGAAATAAAGGTTTTCATCATCTTTTGTGGGAAATAGTAGACAATGCTATTGATGAGATTTCAAATGGTTATGGTGATACAATTTCTATTTCGCTTAATAAAGACGGAAGTGCAACAGTTGAAGACAATGGTCGAGGTATCCCTGTTGATGAGCATCCAACTTTGCATAAATCAGGTGTAGAAGTTGTGTATACTACTTTGCATGCAGGTGGAAAATTTAATAATTCCAATTACAAATTTTCAGGTGGATTGCATGGAGTTGGTGCGTCAGTCACTAATGCACTTTCAAAGTGGTGTAATGTTACGGTATATAAAAATGGAAAAGAATATCAAATTAAGTTCCATTCATTTGTTGACAAGGACGGGAAAATCAAAAGCGGTATTCCAGTAGCTCCATTAAAACAAATTGGTTCTACAAAAAAGACAGGAACTAAGGTTTCATTCCTACCAGACGAAGCAATGTTTGGTGACTTGAAATTTAATTTTGATACTATCTCTGTTAGAGCCAAAGAACTTGCTTTTCTTAATAAAGGATTAAAAATAGTTCTCAAAGATGAGCGAGATGGCAGGGAGGAAGCTTTTCATTATGAGGGCGGAATTTCAGATTTTGCATCATACATGGTTGAAGGGAAAAGTAAGCTTTTTGCAAAGCCAATATATTTTCATGCAGAGGATACCAATTTTGATTTAGAAGTAGCAATAATTTATACAGATTCCTATACTGAAAACTCATTCTCTTTTGTGAATAACATTCCTACAATTGAAGGCGGAACTCATGAAACAGGTTTTAGAAATGCTTTCACAAAGGTTATGAATGGCATTGCTAGAGCAAATAATCTTTTAAAGGAAAAAGAAGCAAATCTATTAGGTGAAGATTTTCGTGAAGGTATAACATGTGTAATAAATGTCAAGATGACTAATGTCCAATTTGAAGGACAAACAAAAACCAAATTGGGTAATCCAGAAGCTAGGACACTTGTCGAAGCATTGACAACAAGAGAATTGACAACTTTCTTTGAGCAAAAGAAAAATACTACATTAGCAGACACAATTATAGGCAAAGCAAAAGAAGCAGCAAAGGTTAGAGAAGCTGCTAAAAAAGCAAAAGATTTAACAAGGTCAAAAAATGCAGCAGAAAACTTTAATCTTGTAGGTAAGCTTGCAGCCGCATCTTCAAAAAATAAAGAGCAGTGCGAATTATTTATCGTAGAGGGTGATTCTGCAGGTGGTAGTGCAAAACAAGGTCGAGATAGAAAATTTCAAGCTATTCTTCCGCTTAGAGGTAAACCTCTCAATGCTGAAAAAAAGAGAATAGACCAAGTTTTAGCAAATGAAGAAATCAGAACTATAATTAGTGCACTTGACACTGGTATAGGTGAGGATTTTGATTTGTCTAGCCTTAGATATAACAAGGTTATTATCCTATCCGATGCCGACCAAGACGGTGCTCATATCCGAGCAATACTTTTAACGTTCTTCTTTAGGTATATGAGAGAACTTATAAATGACGGACATGTTTATGTAGGTTTGCCTCCTTTATATAAGGTTTATAAAAAAGATTATGTTGAGTATGTTTATTCGGATGCAGAACTTCCTGATGCTATTGCAAGAGCTGGACGAGGTTATTCACTTCAAAGATACAAAGGTCTTGGTGAAATGAACCCAGAACAGCTATGGGAAACAACAATGGACCCAGAAAAACGTAGTCTTATTCAGGTTAGCATTGAAGACGCAACCGAAGCAGAGCGCATGGTAACAACACTTATGGGAGATGATATAGAATCTCGTAAAAAGTATATAAATCTTCATGCTAACTTCGATAGAGAAGATGATTTTATGAAAAACTATAAAAACAACTAGAAAATTTTGAGAGGTCTTAAGTGCAAGATAAAAATGATTTTGAAAAACCAGTTGATGGTCAAATGAGTTATGAGGATTTGTTAGGATTGAATGAAATGTCAGAACCTAGCAAAGAAACAGAAAAATCAAAAGGTGAAAACGAAAGTGGCGGTGAAAAGCATGGCATAATCTTCAAAGCACTTGAAGAGGTCTTGCATGATTCTATGATACCTTATACCGAATGTGTAGTTATGGATAGAGCATTGCCTCGTGTTGAAGACGGTCTTAAACCCGTACAACGCCGTATACTATATGCTATGCTTGAACTTGGAGTAACACCAGATAAGCCATATAGAAAGTCTGCGAGAATTGTTGGAGACTGCCTAGGTAAATATCACCCACATGGCGATACTTCAGTTTATGATGCTATGACACGTATGGCACAGGAATTTGTTTTGCGAGCACCACTCGTTGACGGACATGGAAACTTTGGTTCGGTAGACGGTGATAGCCCAGCAGCCATGCGTTATACAGAAGCAAGACTTGCACCACTTGCCATGGAACTACTTCGTGACCTTGAAAAAGATACAGTAAGGTGGAGCTTAAACTTTGATGATACTTTAAAAGAACCTGATATGTTGCCTGGTCGCTTTCCAAATCTTTTAGTAAATGGAGCATCAGGTATCGCAGTGGGAGTTGCAACAAACATTCCACCACATAACTTAGGTGAAGTGATTGACGGTGTGTGTGCATATATTGATAATCCAAATATAAAGCTTGAAGAAATGATGAAGATAATAAAAGCTCCAGATTTTCCATCGGGTGGCGAATTAATATTTGAAGACGGTCTAGAACAAGCATATAGAACAGGAAAAGGCAAGATATTAATCCGTTCAAAAGTCAATGTAGAAACCATTGGTGATAAAACAAATATAGTTATAACCGAGATACCTTATCAAGTTAATAAAGCATCACTTTTACAAAAAATAGCTGAGCTTAAAGAGACAAATAAAGATAAACTTTCTTCCATAGCCGAAATTCGTGACGAGTCAGATAGAACAGGAATGCGAGCTGTGATAAGGCTTAAAAAAGACGCGCAGCCAAAGAAAATACTAGAGTATTTATTCAAAGCTACAAACTTACAAGTATCATTTGCTTTGAATATGGTCGCAATCGCAGGCGGAAAGCCAAAATTATTGTCATTAATGGAAATAATATCTTACTATACAGCATATCAACGAGAGATAATAGTTCGTAGAACAAAATATGACCTCAATATGGCAAAAGAAAGAGCTCATATAGTCGAAGGGTTGTTGATAGCTATAAAGAATATTGATGAGGTTATAAAAATCATCAAAAAGTCAGCAAGTGTAAGTGAAGCCAAGCAAAAATTGAGAGCAAGATTTAATCTCAGTGAAAAGCAAGCTCAAGCAATATTAGATATGCGACTTGCAAGACTTGTAAATCTTGAAGTAACAAAACTAGAAGAAGAGCTAGCCCAGTTAAAAGAAAAAATAGCAGAGTTTGAAAGAATACTTGCTTCAAAACGAGCACAACTCGAAATAGTAAAGAAAGAACTTGGTGAAATTAAGAAGAATTATGCAAATCCTAGACGTAGTCGAATAATGAAAAATGGTGACATAAAACTAGAAGCTCATAAAGAATCTGTTGAAGAAAATAAAAATTATGTTGTAGCAATATCTGCTGGTGGAACTATTAAAAAAGTTAGCCAAAAAAATTATTCAATGTCACAAAAATCTCTCACTGATAATTCAACTTTGACTGATGTTCATAATCAGGTGTTAAGCTTGTCAGCAAAAGATACAATCCTTGTTTTTACAAACAAAGGAAATGTGCTTAAATTACAAGTTGAAAAGTTGCCAGAGTGCAAGTGGAGAGATAAAGGTTCGAGTCTATATAATATAGATAAAAATGCTTTGAAAGATGAATTACCAGTTTCAATGTTAATTCCAAGCTCGAATACAAATATTTTGATTTATACCAAAAAAGGTATGATAAAACGTTCTACAACTGAAGATATGCTAACAATTAAAAGTTTCTATCAAGCTGTGAAAGTGGCTAATGATGATATAGTTATCGGTGCAGAGGTAGAGCGAATAGGTTCAGGTGTATTGATGCTTACCAAAAATGGAATGAGCTTGCATTTTGAAAAGTCTGATGTTCCAGTGCAAGGCAGAGTTTCAGGCGGTGTAAAGGGTATAAATCTTGAAGATGACGACAGTGTTGTTTTTGCAGGTCAAAATGATTTCACCCAGATAATAGCTGTTACAAATAATGGTTATATTAAAAAACTAAAAAGTTCAGACTTTCCATTGGCGCAAAGATATCGAAAGGGTGTAAAGTATATCAATTTTGCGAAAGATGGAAAAGAGGTGTCGTTTGCATGTGCTGGTGACGGAAATATAGTTATCGCTGTTGACTTTGGCATCAAACTTTTACCACTAGAAACAAAAAAGTTGCCTGTGTCAGATAGATTGTCACAGGGCAGTGAAGTAATAAAGAAACAATTCTTTTCACTTAATAAATTTTTAATTTGAAAAAATTAAAATACTTAAGAAATTTTAAAAAATACAATAAAAAACAATTTGATATCATAATTGAACTCGACTGTTAATATAGATACAACAAAGGTTTTCGACAAAGCTTAACACAAATTTACAAAATTGTGTTAAATAAAAGTTGGAGAAAATCAAATAAAAATCTATTATTAAAAGTGAGGTTTGCAATGCCATTTTGCGTTATCAAATCTAGAACAATAAAAATCGTTTTTTCAATGATTATTGTAGCAGTTTTATTAGCTATTTCTATTGAAGGTTCTTCCTCCGCTCAAGTATTCTTTGGGCATAGTTCACGGCGAGTGCCAATATATAATGTGCGGACGGAAGAGAAACAGGTTGCAATTTCCTTTGATGCTGCTTGGGGAGCTGATAAAACAGAAGAAATAATTAGTGTTCTCAAAGAGTACAATGCCACAGCAACATTTTTCCTAGTAGGTTTCTGGGTAGATAAGTTCCCAGAAAAAGTTAAAGCAATAGATGATGCTGGCATGGAAATTGGCACACATTCCAATACTCATCCTGACATGGTAAAGATAGATGGAGGGACTGTAAAAAAAGAACTCGAAACTTCAATAGCAAAAATTAAAAATGTTACAGGAAAAGAGGTGAAATTGTTTAGACCACCTTTTGGGTCGTATAACAACACTCTATTAAATACCTGCGATAGCTTAGGCTTAAGGGCCATTCAATGGGATGTTGATTCATTAGACTGGAAAGGGCTTTCAGCAGGAGAGATAACCTCTCGAGTAATAAACAAGGTGAAAAATGGTTCAATCATCTTGTGTCATAACAATGCAGATAATGTTGTAGATGCAACAAGAATGGTTCTAGAAAGATTGACAATGAAAGGATACAAGGTCACATCAGTGGGAGAACTCATCTATGAGGATAATTACACAATAGACCACAATGGCACGCAGATACCAAATTAAAAATGGAGGATAATATGAATTACAATAAGACATACTCTGTAGAAACTAATAATAAAGGCTTTTTATCAGGCAAAGTAGTAGGAGAGCCAAAATGCACACATCAAATAGAAGGTGAGAATTTTTATGAAATCACACTTTCAGTGGAGAGACGTTCAGAAGTTGCTGACAATATACCAGTAACAATTTCAGAAAGATTAATAGAGGCTAGAAATATCGATTTGACAGAAGGTAACACACTTTCTTTAAAAGGTGAGTTTAGAAGCTTTAATAAACTTGAAAATAATCATAGCAAACTTGTACTATACTTTTTTGTAAAAGATATTTTGTCAGAAGAAGAAAAAATGTTCTTGGGCGAAAATGTAAATCAAGTAATATTGACAGGATTCATTTGCAAACCGCCAGTATATAGACAAACTCCTTTCAAGAGAGAAATATGTGATATTCTTCTAGCAGTAAATAGACAAAATTTCAAAAAATCTGACTATTTGCCATGTATTTTATGGGGTAGAAATGCTCGCTATATGGAAAAACAAGAAATTGGCACCAAGATTACAATAACAGGCCGTATCCAATCAAGAGAATACACAAAAACTCATGAGGATGGCACAATAGAAACAAAAACAGCTTACGAAATATCATGCAATACTGTTGAATTATTTGAGCAACAAGAAAATGAAGAAAGCAATAAGCCAAATGCAGAAAATCCATTACAAATGCTTTCACAAAATGTAGAAGAAAACGAAACAACTAAACTTGCATAACTTGTTATCAAAAAATACTAGCAAATTAGCTAGCATTTTTTTATTTTCTTTATTTGACTTGCAAAACCTTTTATT
>CARFEX010000035.1 GCA_948971535.1 uncultured Eubacteriales bacterium
TCTACGTCATTTGTTATAAGATTAGGATATACTTTGACACCACTTTTTCCACCTTTTACTGCCTTTATTATAACTCGTGAAATCTTACCTTTGCCATTATCAGTAAAAAACATTTCCTTTGGTTGCAAACTATTTTCAAGCAATTCACGAACCAATTCACAAGTTCTATCTGCCGAATAAATAACATAAAAAGCTCCACCAAACTTTAATAATTTTTTTGCGCAACTACACAAATCATGAATACTTAATTTACTATCATGTCTTGCTATATCACGTACATTGTTTGCATTTTCAGCATCACATTTCATATATGGAGGATTTGAAAATACCACATCTATTGATTCAAGAGATAAATACTTTTCAAAGTTTTTTATGTCATCACAAACCAAATTTATCTTATCATTCAAATTGTTTAATTTTATATTTTTGTCACAAAGCTTAGCCATAGATGCTTGCAATTCAAACATGCAAAAATTTTTACAATTTGTTTTTTCTGTTAAAAGAATAGAAATAACACCGCATCCTCCACCAATTTCTAAAACTTTATCATTTTTATTTAATTTGATATAATTTGCGAGAATTACTGAATCAGATGTAAAAGTATAAAGGTCCTTGTTTTGAATAATTTTAAGTTCTCCACACTGCAAGTCTTCAATTCTTTCATTTTCTTCTAAGCTAATCACTTTATCTCCTTAATGGTATCAGCAGGATAGACTTTAACTTCAGAAGAATTTTCGTTTTGATATCGAACTGAGACAGTTTTCTTTAATAGGTCGCAAAAAATAACCTTGCCTTCGCCGTCACTAGTTTTAACCATAGTACCATATCTAGGCATACTTTTTAAGGTTTCCATATAATACTCATTTTCATAAGCAAGGCAACAAAGAAGTTTTCCACACACACCACTTATACTATTTGGATTTAAAGATAATCCTTGATTTTTTGCCATTTTTATGGAAACATGGTCATCAATACCTAAGCCTTGACTACAACAACATTCTTTGCCACAACAACCAAGTCCTCCTATTATACGAGTTGCATCTCGTGGTCCAATTTGTCTCAGTTCTATTCTTGTTTTAAATTTTTCAGCAAGACCTTTGACAAGTTCTCTAAAATCAACACGATTTTCTGCAGTGAAATTAACAGTAAGTCGTGTGAAATTATAATTACATTCCACAGAAACAACTTTCATGTCTATTTTTTTGCTTTTCACAACCTGCTTAACCTCAGGCAACAAATCTTTTGCTTTTTTGTCGTTTTCTATAGCTAATACTACATCCGCCTCTGTTGCCATTTTTATAACATTTTTTAAAGTATCTACAATTTCGCTACTTTCAATCTCATGATTTCCCTTAACTATAGTAACAATGTCACGGCCCTTTTCGGTATCAACAATAACTTTATCACCTTTATTTAGATTAAGCCCATTTGGACTAAAATAATAATTGTTGTACCCCTTATTAAATTTTGCAGTAACAACTTCTACCTGCATAAGTATTTAACCTCCAATATTCCTAATAATAAATTTTCTAAAATTAAATTGATACTAACATTATATGTTTTCTCTTTGATAGCCATATCGACTTTTCTCGCAATCTCTATAAGTGCTCTTACTGAATACTCAGAAGCAACTTCATCAAGTTCATTTAAATATGCTTGCATTTTTATAATATTTTTTTGACCGCTTTTTATTTTTAATACATCATCTTTAAAAGCTAAAATTTTTTTAGAATACTCGAGTACTTGACTACTTTTTTTCATATCACAAATAACGGCCAATGCAGTTACACAAATATCTTCAAAATTTTTCTGCTTTATAAAACGTAAAGCATTGCCTATCATACCGTCACTAACCGCAAATGCAAGTTGAGCTTTTGAAGAACTTTCTTTACTTACTAAGTTATAAAAAGCACTAGCATCAACTTTCCCAAGTTCAATTTTGTTACAACGTGAGCGAATAGTTGGCAGAACTTTATCAATATTAGAACAGGTACAAATCATATACACATTTTTTGTTGGCTCTTCTAATACTTTTAAAAGTTTATTTTGTGCACTTTCCATTGAGTTGTCAATATTATTAATTATAAAAACTTTTTTATTAGCAAAAATAGGCTTAATAAAGCTTTCATTTACTATATCTTCACTATCGGCAACCAAAAGTTTATCTTTGATAGGATATTTTTTTAAGTCAGGATGACTGTTTGAAATCACTTTTTTACAGTTTTCACATTCTTTGCAAGCCTGTCCGTCAAAAATAAGCATACTTAATGCATCGGAAAAATATGAAAGATAATCTGTATCCTTGCTTATAAGCAATATTGCTTTGGCAAGTTTTTCATGCTTTGCTTCTTCCTTAAGCTGTAAAAAATCTTTATTTTCAAAAACTATATCAAGTAAATTCATAAATATATTTTATCATAATTTACAAATCTTTCAAACAACAATTTGATTTTTTTAAACTATATTATAATTTTTATAAATATAGTCAGCAACTAAACATAGTTTATAATAAATTAGTAAAAAAGAGGCTTGAACAACTCAACCTCTTTTAAACCTCATTTTTTGTACTAAATATTGACCTAACTTAAATAATTCGCTTGCTATCATCATCAAAATAGAAAGTCCGAAAATAATTCCCCATTGCCAAAGTGATAACGGTGCAAGTGAAAGTACAACTCGAAGCGGAGTGAATGCAAACAAGGCAATAAGACCAAAACAGAATACCAGCGATATTATAAACATCTTATTTTTTAATGGGTTAGATTTAAATATACTCCTATTGGTTCGCATAGAAGCAAGATAGAACATTTGTATGATATTGAGAGTATAGAAAGCCATAGTTATAGCTACTTGCTCACTGAAACGCAGACCTATATAATAAGATACGATAGTTAAAATAGTTTGAACAATCCCTAAAACTACAACTGAAACACCCATGCCACCTGCAAACATGCTCTTCTTGACATTTCGTGGCTTGACGTCCATGAGATTGTTTTCAGGTGGTTCAAGACCAAGAGCTATTGCAGGGAGCGAGTCTGTAATCAAATTGGTAAACAAAATCTGCACAGGAAACAAGAAAACACAATTTGGGAAAATCAAGGTGGCTATAAAGAGTGATAATAGCTCCCCCATGTTAGCAGAGAATAAGAACTTTACAGTCTTTTGAATATTGGTGTAAATCTTTCTTCCTTCTTCAACAGCCACAACAATGGTAGCAAAGTTGTCGTCTGTCACAATCATATCAGATACTTCTTTTGTTACGTCAGTTCCAGTAATACCCATACCTATACCAATGTCGGCTTTTTTCAGACTTGGAGCATCATTTACACCATCACCAGTCATAGCTACCACATGTCCATTCTTTTTGAGCATTTCCACAATCTGAACTTTGTTTTCAGGGCTCACTCTTGCAAAAACGTTAACCTTTTCTACTGCCTTTTCAAACTCAGCTTTACTCATTGCATCTATTTCAGTTCCAGTCAGTACTTGTTCCGAGCTTTCAACAATACCTATCTGTTTAGCAATAGCAAAGGCCGTGTCTTTATGGTCACCTGTAATCATTATTGGACGCATTCCAGCACGGCGACACTTTTTTACCGCATTTTTGATTTCTCTTCTAGGCGGGTCAATCATACCGACAAGGCCTACAAAAGTTAAATTATCCTCATTGTTATCTTGAGTTGAAATCAAATTTTTATATGCCACACCAAGCACCCGCAATGCTCTTGATGCCATGTCTTTGTTAGCATTCAAAATGTCTAGTTTGTATTTTTCACTAAGCGGATGAACTTGACCATTGATAATAATACTATTGCATTTCTTTAAAAGAAAATCGGTAGCACCTTTTGTAAACATAACCTTTTTGCCTTGATATGAGTTGATAGTTGACATAAGTTTTCTTTTGCTATCAAAAGGTTTTTCATCTATCCTTGGATATAATTTTTCAAACTCGAGTTTGTTTATTTTTAAATTTTTAGCAAAATTAGATAACGCAACTTCTGTTGGTGCTCCAACAAATTTTGAATGTGATATACTTGTATTATTGCATAAAACCATGCTTGCCATAAAATAATCAAAACTTTTGCTTGGCTTTATTTTGCCATTTTGCATAATGCCGTCACAATATGCACTGACAACAGACATTTTGTTCTCTGTTATAGTTCCAGTTTTATCAGAACAAATTACGTCACACGAACCCAACGTTTCTACAGCATGCATTCTTTTTACAATAGCCTTCTGTTTGGCAAGGCGAGCTATTCCAAGGCTCATAATGATAGTTATAACCGCTGGCATACTTTCAGGTATGGCAGCAACAGATATGGCAACTGCCGTTAAAAAAGCTTGAAGAGGTTGTTCAGGCCTTGCAACCATTTCTAAAACAAAGGTAATAGCAGCAATGGAAAGTACTAAAAATGTTAAAATTTTACCTATACTTTTTATATTTTTTTGAAGAGGCGTCATCTCTTTTTCGGTAGTAGATATAGCATTTGCAATCTTGCCGAGTTCGGTTTCTTTGCCGATAGCGACAACAACTCCATAACCTCTTCCTGCAACAACAGTTGAACCTTTATAGGCCATATTGCGTCTATCGGCGAGAGGCGTATCATTAGGATAAATGTTATCGCTATTTTTTTCGATTGCATGACTTTCGCCTGTAAGCGAGGACTCATCAATGATAAGAGAACTTGACGATAATATCCTTACATCTGCAGGTACGATTGTGCCTGCTTCTAAAAGCACTACATCACCTTCTACTATCTTTTTGCTATTAATTTTAATTATTTCGCCATCTCGTAAAACACTTGCTTCTGGCTCAATCATTTTTTTAAGTGAGTCAAGAGCTTTTTCAGCTTTATTCTCTTGTACAACCCCAAATATTGAATTCATAATTACGATAGCCAAAATAATACAACCGTCTATGATTTCACCAGAAGTTTTTTGGACAATACCAATGATCATAGAGATAGTTGAAGCTACTAACAAAATTAAAATCATTAAATCCTTGAATTGCTCTGCAAACTTTTCAAAAAGTGATTTTTTTCTTACTTCAACAATTTGCTTTGAAGCAGACGTTGTCAATCTTTCTGAGGCTTCAATAGAAGACAATCCTTTCTCGCTAGACTTTAATTGAGTTAAAGTTTGTTTAACTGACAAATTATGATAATTTTGCATTGACGCAATCACCCCTTAATTGTTTTTAAGGTACTATATGCAAAGTGCTAAAATAGATATGATAAGAAGATATAAACTAAACCACTTGAAATTAGCTTTTTGAGTAAGTTTTAGCATTACTTTGATTGCAAAAATGCCTACAAGCATAGCCACAATAAAAGATAAAGACATTCCAATAGGGTCAACCGAAATAACGTTGCCTTTTACTATAATTTTGTATACTTCCATAGCAAGAGAAAGAATAATAATTGGTATGCTCATTAAAAATGAAAATTTTGCTGTTTCAGACTTTGGTGCACCACTAAGAAGTCCAGCACAAATAGTTGAACCCGAACGAGATATACCAGGAAACACCGCTAACCCTTGAAAAACGCCCATTACAAAAGCGTCTTTATGCCCTAAAAAAGTGCGTTGAAAGGAATTTTGTGTTTTCTTTTTTGTAAGCATATCTGTTACAAAAAGCAAAACTGCACTGATTAAAAAGCAAATAGGCAAAAATGCACCAGAGAAGCTTTTATCAATCAACGGCATCAAAATTAAAACTATAACACAAGTTGGCAAGGTTGCTATTGCAAGATTTATAGTTTTTTCTGAAAAAGGATGCCTGATAAGTTGCCAAACCTCCTTTCTTAAAACAACTATAATTGATAAAAGAGTAGCAATATGCAATAAAATACTAATAAAAAGCGAGTCCTCTATGCCAAACCACTTTCCTAGCAAGACAAGATGACCGCTTGAAGAGACTGGTAAAAATTCTGTAAGACCTTGAACTAAACCAAGGACAACCAAATATAAAATTTGCACATTTCCTCCATAACATTCAGTCATTTTAGTATACCGATATGTGCTTATATTTATTACTTTATTTGTTATACTACTTTGAATTTAGTTTAAGGTTAAGTAATTTTTAAACATTAAATTACTATTTAAAAAATCAATATAACATTCATTTCAAATGCGACAAGAAAGCAGTTAATTGAAGAAAACACTCATTTCAAATGCGATATGCTTGCATTTCTAAATTTCCCTTTTATTCCGGTTATTAAAAAAAGAGGTTTCCCTCTTAATTTAATTGTGCAAAATCGTTTTGCGAGTTGTTTGCTAAATTCTCATTTAAATATTTTTCTTGCCCAGTAACCTCTTCCCCAAACCAATCTGGTGGATTAAAATACTTGGCAGCTTCCAAACAATCAAACTCAACTTCAACCGTCATTAAACCTTTATTTTGCTCATGATACACGTCAACCTCTGCAATATAATTGCCACGAAGTGGAATAAATTGTCTTGTCTTTTTAACTACTTTTTGCTCTGCTTTTAAAATATATTCGTTATACATATTTTCATCTATTTCTTTTTCCATCTCACTGCGCACTAAGCCTTTACCATTTTTTTCTGTTAAAATAAATTTTTTATTATCTATATTTCTAACTCTAAAACTTAAGCCACCTTCATTAATGTATGCTTGTGTCAACTCTATCGTTTTGATTGGATTAATATTGCTTGGCAAATGTGGCAACAAAAATTTTCTTTCTATTTCTTTGTTCATTTTTAATACACCTTTTTCTTTTGCATTTCTTTGGTCTATATCTTTTAATATTTGTTCAAAACAATTTTCTGTAGAATTTAGCACCTTAAAATCTAAATTTAAAGTTTTATACAAAGTTTTTATATCTTCCTGATATTTTTGTGCTTCGCTTTCTGTTTGAAGTCTGCCAACAGTTTGATAATCGTGATTTCTCACTAAAAAATAATTTAAGTTATCAAAAGAATTATGTGCATGCAACACAAGTTCTGTAATAAGTTTGTCAGGAAGCTTTGCTATATCTTTATCATCCTTTAGTTTATTATAAAATATAGAAAAAAGCAATGGAGAATCTGTAATAATAATGTCTACTTTATCATTTAAAACATATTGAGCATGAAATTGATTGCTAAATACCATCAACTGATTTTGCAGTCTTACATTATTTCCTTCATATACCAAATGTTTTGCATATTCATCCACATATTCACAATTATAACCTAATTTTTTTAACTTTGAAAATATTTCTGTTGCAAGTGTGGACTTTCCTGCTCCGGGAGCTCCTGCTAAATTTATTACTAAAGTTTTCATATTTTAATCCTACCTTTTATATTTGTGTATTTTTTACGCATTTATTAATAATTTTAAAAGGTCTTGCGACCTATTAAGCTTTTTTTCACGATAAAAACTTATAAAGTTTTGCAGGCTTTTTGCCAATAAACTCTTGAACCATACCTGTATCTTCAATAATTTTTTTATTGATAAGGTTTTTACGAAAATTTCTTCTGTCTATTTTTTTATTTAAAATACTTTG
>CARFEX010000036.1 GCA_948971535.1 uncultured Eubacteriales bacterium
TTTGCGTTGGTATATACTAAGGGTGAAAAGGAGGGGGTATGAGCAAGTTAAACAACCAAAAATTTCTTAATTCTAAAGCGGGCAAAAGCTGGAATGAGTTTAAAAAAGATGGAAGTATAGAACATGGACAATCATTTGTTAATGAAATGAATAAATATGAAGAAGAGTATAAATCCCCTGTAAAACAAGAGGTTATAGAGCAAGAGACGGAGATGTAATTATGGCGGGAAGTACTAAAGTAAAAGGCATTGTAGTTTCTAGTAAAGATTTTAAAGATAAGGATAAGTTGATAACTCTTTTTACATTGGAAGAAGGATTGATAACTGCGTCAATGCGTAGTGTGAGAGGTGAAAAGGCAAAACTTAAATTTGCTAAAGAAATATTTTGTTTCGGAGAGTATATTTTAGAAAACACTCGAGGAATGAATATAGTTACTCAAGTGGAAATTATAGACAATTTTTTTGGTTTGACTGGAGATATAGAAAAATATTATGAATCTTGTGCTTTACTCGATATTGTAAACAAAACGGCAGGAGCTCAAGCGGATGCTAAATTGTTTATAGCTTTGCTAAAAGCGCTGAAAGCATTGTGCTATGAAAAAGTAAAAAGATTTTATGTTTTAAATAAATTTTTAATTAAAATATTTACAGAGCTAGGATATTCATTTATTACTACAAAATGTTCGTCGTGCGGTGCGAAGTTATCAGGTGTGAAATATTTAAATTTAGATATTGGAGAATTGGTTTGTCCAGCATGTAGAAATAATATGTGTGTTCAAATATCTGAAACTTGTTATGCTGGCTTGAAAATTTTAGATAATACAGACTTTGAAAAACTGCAAAGTATTAAGCTTGCGGTAGGTTCAGAGCTAGAATGTTATAAACTGCTTGAAAAAAATTTTGAGTGGAGATTTGGTAAGAGATTTATGTCTATGAATATTTAAAAAGACTATAATTTAGTCTTTTTTTTAATAAAATCCCCAAAATTTACATAAAAAACACATTTTTTTTAATTTTAATAACTTTTATATTTTTTAATTCAATCAAATATTCACTAATTCTATTTGACAAAAAAGGTTTATTATATAAAAAACAAGCTAGCAAACTTAGCTATCTTGTTCATCGTTTTTATTAGGAGTTTCTTCTTTTGCCCAACGTAAAATGTCTTCAACTTGGTCGTGGGTTAATGTGTATGGGTAATCTGGAACGCGTCCTCTTTTGTCTTGGCAGGTTTGAGTGTTGTTAATAAAATTCTGTGCACAAGAATTGAATTGCATGCTTTTTTTATTTAACATTTCGATTGAGCTAATTATTTTATTTCGATTTTTATCATTATTGTAACTATTCATTAGAGTGGATGAGTTTGCATCCAAGAGTAGATTGTTTTGAGCTTGAATTAATTGAGTTGCAGAAAATTCTAGTTCATTTATACTATCGATATATTCCCATTCATAGTTATCTTTTATCATTAGAGTGCGAGTTGTGAGTTGATGTTCTAAAAACCTTGCGTAGTCTGTTAGGGTAGTTTTGCTATCGTTTATTTTAATTTGCAGAGCATTATCAAGATTTTTGAAAATGGATATTGATTTGTTAGTTAAATTCAATTTGTCTTCTGAAGAGATTTTATTTGAACCAGCAATTTTCGGTAGTAACTCGCTAAATTGTTGATTGAGTTTAGCTTGATTTAAAGCTAGTATTTCATAGGTGTTAAGAAATCTCTTTACTAGATTTATAAGTACTATATCACGCATTGTGTAGATTATTTTCATTTTTAAATATTTCCTTTCTTTTATTTTTTATATTAATATAATTCTGTTAGTTTGTCAATATGCTACTAAAAATGGTATGGTTTTTTGGGAATGTTTCATCAATAAATTTTATCATTTGTGGACTTGCTTATTATATTATATAATATATATAACAAGACACAAACCTATTTTATATAGCGAATTTTGTTGCATTTTAACATGTTTTATTATCTTTTAAATAGCTTAATAGTGTTAACTATTTTTGTTATTAATTATATTTTTCAGTTTTTTAAACCACATTAATTTTAATTAAAAATATCGAACAACGCATCCTGGTGTTTGCGATTTATTTTTTATTATATAATATTTTATATTTCTAGAAAAAGTTGTGAAAAACCCTTGACAAAGATTATTATATTTGTTAAACTTACCATGCTGTGAAAAATGGGTTGAAGTATGAGGTTACTTTGATTACCAGCAATCAAAGAGAATTCATACGGACAAGTTCGTGGCATTAGACTGCGAGCGACTGACCTTATATCACATTTTTATTTGCCTAACAGCATGAAACACGCGGGCTCGTGTACCGCTAGTTACATAAGGCTTGAAAAATGCGCTTGGTCAGCATTGCTATTACAGGAGGTTATTTAAATGGCAACACAAGTTATCAGAATTAAATTGAAGGCCTTTGAACATTCGCTTATCGATGAAGCTTGCAAGAGAATTATCGACACTGCTGAAAAGTTCGGTGCAAAAGTTGCTGGGCCTATCCCACTTCCAACAGACAGAGAAGTGGTTACAGTTATTCGTTCACCACACAAATACAAAGACAGTCGTGAACAATTTGAGTCTAGAACTCACAAAAGACTTATCGATATCTATTCACCATCAGCTAAGGCTGTAGATGCTCTTATGAAAATCGAGCTCCCTGCTGGTGTGGATATTAAAATCAAATTATAAGGAGGAAGGCATAAATGAAAAAAGCAATTATTGGTAAAAAGCTTGGTATGACTCAAGTCTTCACTCCAGAAGGTTTGGTTATCCCTGTTACAGTTGTTGAGGCTGGTCCTTGCCCTGTCGTTCAAATTAAGAATGACCAAAAAGACGGTTATAATGCAGTCGTTGTTGCTTTCGACAAACAAAAAGCATCTAGAATTAACAAGCCAAGTGCTGGTGTTTTCAAAAAAGCTGGAGTTGAAACTTTTAGAATGGTAAAAGAACTTAAATTTGAAAATGCTCAGGATTACACTGTTGGTCAAGAAATCAAATGCGACATTTTTAGTGAAGGTGACAAAGTTGATGTTACTGGTACAACTAGAGGTCGTGGTTATACTGGCGTTATCCAAAGATGGAACCAACATCGTCTTAAGATGACTCACGGTACTGGCCCTGTACATAGAGAAGTCGGCTCTATGGGCGCTAACTCTACTCCATCAAGAGTTTTCAAAAACAAACACATGGCTGGACACTATGGTGTTGAGAGAGTTACTATTCAAAATCTTGAAGTTGTCAAAGTTGACAACGAAAGAAATATCTTACTCGTTAAGGGTTGTATCCCGGGACCTAAAGGTTCGGTTATAACAATCCGTGAAGCGAAGAAGGTATAAAGGAGACTATCATGGCAAAAGTTAAAGTTTTTAATATGCAAGCTCAAGAAGTTGGTAGTACAACTCTCCCAGACGAACTTTTCGCTGTTGAGTATAACGAACCACTTATTCACGAAGCTGTTGTTGCTTACAATGCTAATCAAAGACAGGGTACTAAAAGTACTCTTACTAGAAGCGAAGTAAGAGGTCATGCCAAGAAACCTTATAGACAAAAAGGTACTGGTCATGCAAGACAAGGTTCTACAAAAGGACCTCAATACACTGGTGGCGGAATTGTTTTCGCTCCAAAGCCTAGAGATTTCTCTAAGAAAATGAACAAGCAAGCTAGACGCAAAGCTCTTCTTTCTGCTCTTAGCCAAAAAATTAGGCAAAACGAAGTTGTTATTCTTGACAATTTCGCTTTCGAAAATGCTAAGACTAAAGAAGCTAAAGCATTCATTGATGCTTTCAAATTCCAAGGCTCAATTCTTGTTGTGAATGACAACAATGATGAGAAAATCATGAAAGCTACTGCAAACCTCGCTAGCTTGGAAGTTGAAAAGGCTGACAACCTCAACGTTTACGAAGTTGTTGCAACTAAAAACGTTGTGCTTACTCAATCAGCTATCAAATCTATTAAGGAGGCATACGCAGAATAATGGAAGCACATGAAATTATTATCAGACCACTTCTTACAGAAAAAAGTTATGCTGGCATTCAAGGTAAGGTTTATACTTTCGTTGTAAACAAAAAAGCTGGTAAGGTTGAAATTAAAAAGGCAATCGAAGAACTTTTTGGTGTAGAAGTTGAAAAAGTTAACACTTGTATCGTTAAAGGTCACAAGAAATATCAAAACACTAAGGCAGGAAGAACCGAAGGAAGAACTAGTGATTACAAAAAAGCTGTTGTAATCTTGAAAGATTCTTCAAAAACTATTGGTTTCTTCGATAGCTTATCTTAATTAGGGGAGGAATGACGAAATGGCTATTAAAACTCACAATCCAACTTCGGCTGGAAGAAGATTTTATACTACCTCTACCTATGAAGAAATTACTAAGAAAACTCCAGAAAAGTCACTTCTTGCAAAGAAGGACAAGCATGCTGGACGTAACTCTCAAGGTAGAGTAACTGTTAGACACCAAGGCGGTGGAAACAGACAAAAATATCGTATTATCGATTTTAAAAGAAATAAAGATGGCATTCCTGCAAAGGTTATCGGTATTGAATATGACCCTAACAGAACTGCTTACATCGCACTCCTCTCTTATGCAGACGGAGAAAAAAGATATATCATAGCTCCTGTTGGCCTTAAAGATGGCGACACAGTTATGAGTGGCGAAAATGCCGAAATAAAAGTCGGAAACAATCTTCCACTTGCAAATATTCCTGTAGGTTCAGTTATTCACAATATCGAACTTGAACCTAAAAAAGGCGCTCAACTTGCTCGTTCTGCTGGTGCAGAAGTGCAACTTATGGCCAAAGAAGGTAAATATGCTACTCTTCGTCTTCCAAGTGGAGAAATGAGAAAAGTTCTCTTAAACTGCCGTGCCACTATTGGTACTGTTGGCAACGTTGACCATGAACTTGTTTCTCTTGGTAAAGCTGGAAGAAAAAGACACATGGGTGTTAGACCTTCAGTTCGTGGTGTTGCTATGAACCCTAACGACCACAAACACGGTGGTGGTGAAGGTAAGAGCCCTGTCGGTATGGCTTCACCTGTTACTCCATGGGGCAAACCTGCTCTTGGATACAAGACTAGAAAGAAGAAAAATCGCTCTAACCGCTTGATGGTTAAGAGAATTAATTAGGAGAGAAAACTATGAGCAAATCATCAAAGAAAAAGCCTTACGTTCATCCAAGTTTAATCATGAAAGTTGAAGCTATGCAAGCATCAGGTATCAAAAAACCTATCAAAACTTGGTCTCGCTCTTCAACTATCTATCCAGATTTCGTTGGATTTACTTTCGCTGTTCACAATGGTAAAAAACACGTTCCTGTTTATTGTACAGCAGAAATGGTTGGTCATAAACTCGGAGAGTTCTCTCCAACCAGAACCTATAAGGGACACATTAAAAAGTCGGCTGCCGCTAAGGGCAAGAAGTAAGAGGTGAATAATGGCTACAAGAATTAGACAAAAGGCTGAAAGACGTAAAGCTAACAAAGACCAACGTCCTTTCGCTAAAGCAAAGTACATTAAAATGAGCCCTTCTAAAGTTGCTATTGTTCTCGATAAAATCCGTGGACAAAAAGCTGAAAGCGCTGTTGCTATACTTGAGTATATGCCTGATTCAGCTGCTTTCGAATGTCTTAAAGTTCTCAAGTCTGCTATCGCTAACGCAGAGAACAACAAGGGCATGAACGTAGACAACCTCTTCGTTGCAGAGTGCTACGCAACTTCTGGTCCTCTTCTCAAGAGAATCGCTTACAGAGCAAGAGGAAGAGCGGACAGAATTCTTAAAAAGACTGCACATATCACTATCGTGCTTGATGAAGTAGTAGGAGGCTAAAAATGGGACAAAAAGTTAGTCCAATCGGACTTAGAATTGGTGTAAATAAAGATTGGGAATCTACTTGGTATGCTGACAAAAAAACTTTTGCAGCAAACATTAAAGAGGACCAAGATATCCGTAACTTTTTGAAGAAAAAGTATAGCGCTTGTGCTATTTCAAAAATTACTATTGAAAGAACTGAAAACAAGCTTATTATCAATATCTTTACAGGTAAGCCTGGAATGATTATTGGTTCAAAAGGTGCAGGAATTGAGGTCATCAAGAAAGAAATCACAAAACTTGTTAGACCTGTTAAAACTCTTTTAATCAATGTAAAAGAAATCAAAAAACCAGACCTTGATGCTCAACTCGTTGCAGAAAGCATTGCGGAACAACTCGAAAAACGTGTTGCTGGAAAACGTGCTTTAAAACAAGCTCTTCAAAGAGTTATGAAAGCTGGTGCAAAGGGCTGTAGAGTTCAAATGTGCGGAGTTGTTAAAGTTTCTGACAAAGCTATGACTGAAAAATATATGGAAGGTAGTTTGCCTCTTCAAACTATTCGTGCCGATATCGATTATGGTGTAGCTGCTGCTCATACTGCAGGCGGAAAAATTGGCGTTAAGTGCTGGATTTATAAAGGTGAAATCCTTCAATCTAAAAAATCGTCTGACAAGAAAGGAGGACAAGAATAATGTTAATGCCAAAGAGAGTTAAGAGAAGAAAAGTTTTCAGAGGCAGAATGACTGGTAAAGCTAACAGAGGTAACACTCTTGCTTACGGTTCTTACGGAATCGTTGCAACTGAGCCTTGCTGGATTAAATCAAATCAAATCGAAGCTGCTCGTATCGCTATGACTAGATATATTAGACGTGGTGGTAAAGTTTGGATTAAGATTTTCCCAGACAAGCCTGTTACTAAAAAGCCTGCAGAAACTCGTATGGGTTCTGGTAAAGGTTCACCTGAATTTTGGGTTGCTGTAGTTAAGCCTGGCAGAGTTCTCTTTGAAATCGAAGGTGTTGCTGAAGCAACTGCTAAGGAAGCTTTAAGACTTGCTGGTCACAAACTTCCTTGCAAAGTTAAATTTGTTAAAAAAGAAGAAGATAAAGGAGGCGTGAAAGATGAAAATTAGTGAAATTCAAAATCTCTCAATCGCAGAGCTTGAAGCTAAACTTAAAGAACTTAATTCTGAACTTTTTAATCTTCGTTTTTCACATGCTACCAGAAGTCTTACTAATCCTAAACAAATGACTAATGTGAAGAAGGATATCGCTAGAGTTAAAACTGTTATCAGAGAAAAGGAAATTGCGGCTGCCGCTAATGGAGGAAACAATGGAAAATAGAAATATGAGAATAGCTAGAGAAGGCGTTGTAGTAAGCGCTGGCAAAATGGATAAAACCGTTGTTGTTAAAGTTGTTTCTAGAGTAAAAAGCCCTATTTATAAAAAAGTCGTTCAAAGAACTAAAAAGTTCAAAGCTCATGATGAAAAGAACGAATGCGGAATTGGTGATACAGTTCGCATTATGGAAACTCGTCCTATCAGTAAAGATAAGTATTTCCGTGTTGTTGAAATCATTGAGAAAGCTAAGTAAGGAGGAGCGCTATGATTATACCTCAAACTAGATTAAAAGTTGCTGACAACACTGGTGCAAAAGAAATTATGTGTATCAGAGTTCTTGGTG